>JAOAQX010000033.1 GCA_025210805.1 Flavobacteriales bacterium | reverse complement strand
GGTAATTCCAACATTATGTGCGTTCTTTAAATCCCAACAATAGTTGTGAATTGATTCCGAAATTGTATTTTTACCGAAGGTAATTCCAACGACCCTGCAAGGTCACTGGAGTAATTAATAGTTGTGAATTGATTCCGAAATTGTATTTTTACCGAAGGTAATTCCAACAAAATAAATAATATATGTAATATATATAAAGTTGTGAATTGATTCCGAAATTGTATTTTTACCGAAGGTAATTCCAACCCACAACGGAGTAGAAGTTGCAAAAGGGGAGTTGTGAATTGATTCCGAAATTGTATTTTTACCGAAGGTAATTCCAACAATCAATAAGCATTTAACAATCAAAAATGGGTTGTGAATTGATTCCGAAATTGTATTTTTACCGAAGGTAATTCCAACTTTTTTCATAATGTTTCGTTTAATAGTTGAGTTGTGAATTGATTCCGAAATTGTATTTTTACCGAAGGTAATTCCAACATTATGTGCGTTCTTTAAATCCCAACAATAGTTGTGAATTGATTCCGAAATTGTATTTTTACCGAAGGTAATTCCAACTTTGATTCTGAATACACGTTAAATGGGGTTGTTGTGAATTGATTCCGAAATTGTATTTTTACCGAAGGTAATTCCAACCTAATCCTTCAAAAGCCCGAATTTAAAGAGCTTTTGAAGGATTTTTTGGATTAAGAAAATTAAAAGAGCGATAGTTGATGAGATCCTGCCTTAGGCTTTTCTTCTTTCCTACCATGATAGAGGAGGATATCCCCAAATTGTTTGTCGGTTACAGAAAGAATCATCACTTTTCCATATTTAGGTAATGAACTTTGTACTCTTTTTTGTTGCATTAGGGCATGTTCTCTACTAGGGCAATGGCGTAGATAGATGGAAAACTGAAACATGGTAAAGCCATAATTCAATAATTCTTTTCGGAATCTTGCAGCCGATTTTTTTTCTTGTTTGGTTTCTGTAGGGAGGTCAAAGGATACAAAGAGCCACATAATTCGGTAGGCATTAAAATGGTTTTGGGGTAACATAAAATTCAGGATAAATTATTTTTCTTTTTGTTTGGGCAAAACAAGCCGATAAACTTGCACTGGTGGTTCTAATGGCTTCCATAAATAATTTGGTTTTATCTGCTATTAAAACTTCTGAGGTATATATTTGTAATAAATTTTGCTTGATAGCAGGGGATATTTTATCGATTTTTTTATTGGAGTCAAAAAGTTGATACACCAAATAATCCACAAAAGGACGATAAGGCTCCATGATATCATCTGCCAAACAAAAAGCGTTGTATTTATTTTTATGAAAAATTCCAATACTGGGGTTTAGTCCAGAACTCACCAAGGCTCTAGCAACGGCAGATCGCAAGACGGCATAACCATAATTGAGCAAAGGATTGGGCATATCTCCGTAGCGGTCTCTTGTGAATTCTTGCCAAAGATGTTTCCAATAAAAATTGGCGGCTTGCCCTTCTTTGTTGGTGCTGTCACCACTTTTTACTCCTTGGAGATAATCATCCATTTGCCCATGAGGTTTCCCTAATATTTGTAAAACCAATTGCTGATTGCTTATTTTCGCCTGAACCGTCTGTTTCCAAAGTTGTTTTCTGAGTGCCTCCGAACAGTTTATTTGGTTTTTAAGTTGTTCTTGCATTTGGCTATGCCCTTCAAAAGGAAGCATCAAACCTTGAGGTATATGGAAATTGTCACAACTAATGATTGCTGCCTTATGGTTTTGCAATTCTTGGATGACTTGTAAAGTAATGGTGGTTTGAGGATGTTCTAATATCAAATAACCAATATCTTCACAAGGGATCGAACCCAATTCCCTTTGGGTTTCAGGTTCGATGATTTTGAGTTGCTTGTTTTTTATTTTGAGATAAGCAGGGTTTTGTATGAGTATAGAGCGTTTCATTGGAATGAGTGTTAAAAACCTCGGTAATAATCTTTTTGATCATCCTAGGGGAGATCATCTATTTTCTTTTGCCATTCTTGGGTGAGGCTGATTAAATCGGCAAAAATTGCCACGGAAATATTCCGATATCCCATGTCTGTTTTATGTTGACTTATACCGATTACTTGCTAAAATTACCCACTTATTTCACTACGTTCATAACTGGCTTTTAGCAATGTATCGGCATTATACCTATGAGTAAATTAACACCGTAAATGGTATTATTTGAGCTTTTAGTTCTACCCCATTATCCAGCACATTGGCGATAACAATATTTTCGTAGGCGGGTAAATAGCCCAATTTAGCATCATTCCAAAAGATGGCTACAGCATAGCTATCATAAATATTTTCGGCATCTCTTTCTAATATCAATGGATTACCTATTTGAATTTGTTTTCTGATTTCTTGATATTGGTAATGGTGCATACCTCGGATATAATTATCATATATCTTTATTTCCGATCGTTTGATAAGGTGCTTGGGCAGAAGTAATCCTCCTGCTCCAAGCCCTAAGTTTTGTAGAAATTCTAGTCTGTTCATTTTAGTATTCTCCTATTTGAACTATTTTTCCAATGTGATTTATTCTAACTTTGATAATGTTTTTTAGACCAACAGTACTCTGAATGAAATAGTATTTTTTTCCAATCAGAGCTTTCAAACTTTTCAAATCTTGACTTGTAGTTGCTTGAGTCTCTAGGTGATGAGTAAACATATAGTTCTTCGAAGCAATTTTCTGCACTCTAAATAAGTGTTTACTTATCTGAGCGCTATTTTTTGCATTCATTAAATCAATGGTAGTAGGGTCAAAATCTTCAGAAGGAAACAAAAACATTTCATTTTGCTTCATTGTAAATAGGAACTCCCAACCTTTTTGTTGGTTGAAACTTTTGTCTATAATCGGTAGGTTTTCATTGACCCTTGCTACGGCTTCATAAAAAGAAACCACTTTTTCTTGTAGATTTCCTTTTTCGTCTTTATAGATGGCTACGTGGTGGTTGTTTCCTGTACTTACAAAATCTACTGCTTGTTTTTGTCCGTTTTTGTCCAAAATGGCATTGCCAAAATGGTCTTTTTTATAATGAAGAGCTTCGGCATTGCTTACACCAGTAATGGTTACCCTTTTTATAGCGATTCCTTTTTCCTTATTAAGCCAAATTGGATTTTTCTCTAAGTCTGAAAAGGCTTTTTTTGCATTATTTCCAAACTCTGACAATCTATTTTTGAGGATAATTCTAATCTTTTCATCAACTACTTTATCGATCTTTAAATCAGGACCTATTTCTTTTCGTATGGTGAAAATTTCTTCATAAACAGAAACGTCTTTAAGTGGTTCATCTTTCCAAAGAAGAGGTGTTTTCTTTAAGGTTTTTGTGTCAAAAGCAATTTGAGGATTGTTTTCAAATAGATGAAGATGCTGTAAAACAACGTGTTTTTGCTCTTTATTAACCATCAAATCAATTTGATCTAAAGAAGTTTTTTTAGAAAGTTTCAGTGGTTTTTGAGCAAGTCTTTTTGATTTTCCGTAAACCGTTTCTTTGTGAAGTTGTCCTCTAGGTGTTTTCTGTTTTCTATTCTCTTCTCTATGATCTCCTTTTGCCTTGTTTATATTATTGGTAACTACTTTGTTTTTTGTCTTAAAGGAAATTAGGATTTCTTCAATCTGCTTTTTCGCCTTTTGTCTAAAGTTTTCCATGGGTGGAGTATAGACGCGTTTAGTTTTACCATTTTTCCCTTCTTTTTTTGAAGTAATTAAGTTTTCAATAGCAATGATATTACTATGTTTTTTGTGGTCTTCATCTCGTCTGGCATTTAAATAATTAATGTATTGAATATGATTATGCGTCGTAAAAGCTACAGTTAAAGCATCCATGGCGTGATGGCGATGATCATTCCTTTTTGTCCAATCTTTTATAACCTCAATTTCTTTTTCTTTCTCTTGCCCAGAATCCCATCTTTTTTCGATTTCAGTTAGCCCCAAAGCACGATATTTAGGCAAACTCAATTCTTTCATGATATTAATTAAGTCCCAATCTTTCCTAAGTTTATCTGTAATTCTCCCTGATGTAGCTACAACTGTTGGGAATACTTCCAACAATAATTCTTTTGCTTTTTTAGCAATATATTGACTGTTTCGTAGGTCTCTTTCTATAAATCCATCAGGAATATTTTTTGCAGACATCAACATTTTCTTGTACTTACCCTTCGATATAGCTTTGCTTTGGTACAAGTCTTCTACTCGTGCATGGTATTCATCCAATTCAGAATGATAATCCTCAGTTATAAAATCAATAGCTGTTCTGCTTCCTTTTTTAATATTTATTTCCCTATAAGCCAATGTTTTGTTGGAGAAAGAATCATCAAACAATAATGCCTTTGGAATTATATGCTCGATATCTACTTCTTTAGAGAATATTTTTTCTTTTGGAATTTGAGTGTTGGTAAAAATGGTTTTATAGCCGTTTTTTCCTAATTCTTCCCAAAGTTTATAACGAGTCACGTCCGATTTGGTAGGCTTAAAACCAAAGTCCTTTTCAATGATTTTTCTTATTTCATCATTCGCTTTTGTCGATTTGTTGATGAATGTTTGGGCATCAGCTCTTTCTTTAGCTGTTTTTTTAAGTTCACGAGCAAGTTCTATTCTTATTTCATCAGGTTTACCATAGGTATCACAAACTTGATTAATGAGATTAATCATTTGATTCAGAATTTTTTCCACTACTGGATTGCGTAAACTATTTTTGGTTAATAGTTCCAAACGATCTTTAAGTTCTCTTTTAGCCAATTCTTCTGCAGTAAAACTATTAGAATGGTTATATCCAGCCAATTTGCAGGCTTCGTAATAGTCATGTCCATCTTGAAGAAATGGCATTATTTTTCGGAGTGCTCTTGTGGATAAGTTACCATAGTCATCAGACAATGAAATATTGGAAACCAACTTGGTATATTCAGGTTTAAACCCAAATCTATTGTGCAGAACTTTTCTTAGTTTAACATCTGTATTTCCATAAATTTCTCGATCTTCTGGTGTTATTTTGTCATCTTCTTCTGCAGAGTAGAGCAAATGCCAGAGCTGATAACTGGCTTGTTTGTCATATTGTTCACAATGGCTGTTAAAATCTAATATTTCTGCCTTGATCCCAAGAGATGGAAAGATAGCTTTTAGTTCTTCTCTTATTTCTTTTGCCGTTTTTTTGTTCCAGTCAAAACCATACCCTTCTCTTTCTGCAATTAATTGATAAACATTGAAAAGACTTTTATTGGTTCTATTTCCTTCAATTTTTTCAAGGTTGCATTTCCAATTAGATTTCTTACGAATAGCATAATATGGGTTGAGAACATCTAGAATTTCATTTGGCTTTAAATCACCTCGAAGATTAAGTTCTTCAAAAACTACTTTTCGAATTTCATGATCTATTTTTTTAAAATCAATAACTTCATTTTCAGTTTTATTGACAAATTTTAAATTACGAAGTCCTTGCCAAATTTTAGATTCTTGAAATAGAGGGGAAGATTTTGGAATTACTCGAGCTCCTGCCCAACGCATTTTTGGTTTATCGGTTAACTTATTGATAATAATATTACCATTTTTATCTTTCCTTTCTTCTCTCCAACTTTCAAACTGACAGAAACTAATTAACCCTTTTTGAGATTTTAATTTTCTTTGATAGAATATGACAATATCTCGTATTTCTTCCTTTAGTTTTGGATTTAATACAGAATGAAATTTTGCCTGAGTTTCCCAAATAGTTTCAAATTCATCCAGATAATCTTGACGATAAAAAACTTGATTTTTTAAGGAAGTATGTGGATTTCTTTCTATTTGTCTATACAAGAATTCTCCAACCGTTATTTTATCTATATAGAGTATTTTACTTCTATCGCTAATATTTCCTAGATAACCGCTCGATTTGTTTTTGTCGTTATTTATTTCTTGCAAAGCAATGGCAAGATGTTCTAGTTCTAATTTTTCATTTAATCCTTTAGTCCTAAATAAGAATCTTTGTCTTTTTTGTTCATCAGCTTTTCCTGTTAGTTTTATACCTACAATATTAAATGGTTCTTGACATATTGCCCATGTTTGGCTTTTGTTTTTGTCTTGGAGTGCCTGATATAATTCGTTATTAAGAATTTCTGGATAATATCTTTTCTGTTGCTCCCAAATAAGGTCAAACTCATTCTGTAAATCCGAGCGATAAAAATCTGGAATGTATTTTTTCCCATTTTCTAACAGTTGTAATCCATATTGACCAGGAGTTAAGTTTTCATCATAAAGTATTTTAGCCACTCCCATACCGTCAATGGCTGTTCCGTCTGCTTCTTGTTTGGTTTTTCGACTACTTTTATATCCTCTTTTTTTATTAATTGCCAATAGGATTCTTGCAAACTCTTCAAGAGATACTTTTTCTTTAGCCGATTTTGCTCTAATGTTTAAGAGATTGTGTGTAGAGTTTTTACCATTTTCAGCTAGCACGGTTTCTTTGTCAATGAAGCCATGTTTTCTTAATACATCTATCAAGTTCTCTCTTCTTAGTTTAAATCTTTGGAGATTTCTTCTTGCTCCTCTTTTGAGGGTTCTGTCTGCATTGGTCGAGATGGGTTTTCCCTTTTCAAAATTGGTTTTTTCATCCACCGTAAGTGGGTTCACACGAACACCAAGTTTTATAATTGACCCATCAATTACTTTCTTATCAATTTGATGCTCTTCCACCAATGCCCAACCAATAGAATTGGTCCCAAGATCTAATCCAAGTACTCTTTTTACTGTTGTGTTTCCTTTATTCATTTTATATCCTTTATCGTTAATTTATCTATCGGAATTATACTGATACATTGCTAAAAATCAATTAAAAACTAGTAAAATAAGTGAGTATTTTAGTAATAATCGGTATTACCTCTATTTTTGAATAAAGTTATATTTTTTAATTCAGTTAAAAAATCACCCTTTGGGGTGATTTTTCTGTTTAAATTAATTGTTTCGAAGGTTTTTAAGGTAAATAAAACAACAATTTGTTGTAAAATTCATAAAAAATGATACAAGAAATGTCAAAATGAGTCTTCAAGAAGCGTGCGAAAAAGTCTTGAATTTGGTAGAATCAAAAAAAAACCGGATATTTGGATTACAATTTCAGAATCAATTCACAATAAGGATTATTCCGTTGTGAAAACATTTAAAGCGGCCGCTCTTTTGAGTTGGTCGTTTTCTTTTATCTATATCAATCCCCGTCCAAAAGTGAAAATCCCTGCCCAAAGCAAGATTCCACCAAGCATCATAAACAGTACGATAGGTTTGTTTTTTGGGAAATACCTAATTGCAAGAAAAGCACCGAAGGGAATAGAGAGTAGGATAGGAGTGAGGAGTGCGAGAAGAAGTAATCCATTTTTTCTCATCATCTTTACAACCAGTCTATTTTTTTTTGAGAAGATTTTTCGTTCTTTTCCTTTTCTTTGTTGTCTAATACCCATTTGTAGTAAGAAAAAATCTGCTAGATAATAGAACACAAAGAAGCCCAAAAAACCTCCAAAAACCATACATAAAAAGAGTGTTTTACCCGTAATTCCCATAGGAATTGCACTTAGAGGTGCCATGGCAAACTTCACGGTTGCGAGTAAAATAATGGTGAGGTATTTAATCCAGGGCATCATTCATTTTTTTGATAAGATGTTCATAAACAGATTGCCAACCTTGCCAATGTCCTGTCTCTGATAAGCTTTCATTATGCCAAAGGCTTACAAAAGTTCCATCTACATTTTTCACTTCTTCTACCAAGCGGTTAATACTGGCTTTTGCTTCTTGAGGATTCAATTTTTGATAATAATACAGAGAAGATTCCATAACACAAAAAGGGGTGATTTGTAGAGGCGTTTCATATTCTAAATCTAAGTCATAAAACGCAAAAGGCGTACAAGTAGCTGCTCTAAAGCCATTTACAGAGGCGTATCCCATGGTATAATCTGTTTCGATATTATTTTCTATCAAATTCCTGTAGGTATCTGGTATAGTTAGTTTTAGAAAATGTTGTCGACTGTTTTCTACTTCCCTATGAATAATATTTTGAAGTGTTTTAATCTCTTTTTTAAGGATTTGAATATCGGTATTGGAACGATAAGAAGGGTGAATACCTACTTTTCCATAATCTGCAAGGCTCTTTATGATACTCTGAAAACTTTTTTGTTTCGGATGAATATTGGTATCATAGGTATCGTATTCTCCGAGAAGAATAAAAAACAAGTGATCTACTTTTGGATATTCTTTTCTTTTTTTGATAATAAAATCAAAAGTATCATAAGGGTCTTTTTTTCTTTTTAGGAGCACCGAGATGATTTCAAAAATTGCTCCTAATTCAAACCTAAATAATTTCTTTGCTAGAATTCCAGTAGTTCTTAAAATCCCTTTTGCTCGGTAAGCATAGGCAGAGTCAATATCTAAACTATTTATGGCCTTAAAGCTTCTTTTGGGTTTGGGAATTTCGGGGTATTTTTCTTGTATTTTTTCAAATACCAATAAGGCCCAAATATCCACCAAGGGTTTTTCGAGCAAACCATTTTCATAAAGGAAACTTTCTTTTGCGGGGAATCTGCCGTGTGTATCTTTTATATGTGCCCAATATTCTTCATATCTCGATAGGAAAAAGAAAATAGCAGAAAATGGATCAAAATTTAAAGCGCTTTCATGGTTTCCATGTTGAAAAATACAGGGGGTAGATTTATGGTATCCTAAAATTATTTCTGGGTATCCTATTCCTTTTTCCCAAAGAAGTCCTTGTGCATGAAAATGAAGATCTTGATGAATCGTTTTATTTGCATAAGAAAATTTTGGACCGTTGTAAGACACAAATTCTTGAAGATCTTGTGTAATACGGTAGGGTATTTTAAGAAGCACTGAGAATACCTGCTTAAAGGTATAGGCAACTCTGCTGGTTTTGTGTTGGGAATAAATGAGGATTTCCATTTTTCGAAGATAAAAAAAACACGCCATAAAACTATGACGTGTTTTCAGATTTCCCAATCTATTAATATAATTATTTGTTTCTAAAGGCTTCTAGATGCTCAATATACTGAGCGGCGTTCATTCTTTGGTAACCTGTTCTCCCAAGAACTTCTTTTTTTGGTGAGATAACAAATACCGAAGGATATCCTCTTACTCCAAGTTGTTGGGACATTTGTACCATCTGTGGAGTTATTTTTGATCGATCTCTTCTTGGGAAATCCAACTCAAGCATGATGTATTCTTTATTGGCATATTCCACAAATTCTTTTTGATGAAAAACTTGTGCAACCAGTTTTTTACACCATCCACACCAGTCTTTTCCTGTAAAGAAAACAAAAACGGGTTTATTTTCTTTTTCCGCCATTGAGAATGCTTGATTAATATCTGTTACCCAGTTTATTGGAGAATTACTTTCCGCTTTAGTTACTTTTTTAATAGGTGCTGCTTTTGGAGTAACAACTTCCTTTTTTGTTATTTTATTGTTGTCATTTTCAGCATCTTTAGCAATATTCTTTGTGGTAGTAGAACCACAAGAGCTAAAAAGAAGAAGTGATAGACTTGTTAGGGTTAATATGCGTTTCATGTTGTTTTCTGTTCTGTATATCTTTAGCAAATTTACACCAAAATGAAATCGATTTTGGTATAATTGTCACCAATTTAAGGTTTTTTCACCAAAAGAAAGGTTTATATAAAAAGAAATGGGCAAGATTTGTACCAAGTATTTTAATGATATCATTCTAGCCCAATATATCTTCATTTTTTCGTTTTGAATTATTCTACTATTAAGGTATTAATTGACTTATAGGAATAAGTGAGTTATTTAGTAAGTAGTGGGTATAGAAAGCCTATTTCTAAATCTCCTTTTAAGATTTATGGGGCATAACTATTCTTCCTGATATAGCTTGATAAAAACAGGACTATAATAATAGGATAAATTCCCTTTTTGGGCTCGGAAAGTACCGTGTTCTCTTCTAATAGAATCGTATTTGAAAGGAATAACCACTTCATTTTTCTTGTTTATGACACCATACTTATCTTGGTATTTCACAATCAGAACGGCTGAATGGTTTAGGTAATCCATTTCGTCGTAATGTAGTGGGACAATAAGTTTACCCAGTTTGTTTATCAATCCCTTCTTTCCATTACTTTCCACTACGGCAAATGCGCTTTCTCGAGGTAGGTTGTAGCTATCCCAAACGGCAGGAAGCTTTATTTTTTTTAAGTTAAAATTGTTATAGGCGATTCCATATTTGTTCCCTACTTTATAAAAATGAAAATCACTGCCAGAATATGAGCCTCCACAAAATATTGTTGAACAATCAATAGGTTTTTTGCGAAAATCTAAGCAGAATTTTTCTCCTTCAAAAGGTGTGATTCTATAACCTAGAGGATAATCTTGTTTAATATGCTTATATCCAGTAGTGTCTCTATTTTTTTCTTTTTTGTTCCAGAAAAAGTAAGCATTGTTCTGTAGAACCACCATAGGATATTCATCATAACTGTTTAGTGGAGATGGAAAAGTTCTGTCAAATTGAGGAGACACTTTTATTTTCCCAAAACCATCGGAAAATCCCCACTTATCACCAATTCTATATGGAAAATAGCTCTGTTCTTGAAAATACTTTTGCATTCTAATGTTCTGTCCCCAAATAGGAGCGAATGTCATGAGAGTGATAACAATGGTAATGACCTCTTTGGTAAATTTATTGGGCATAAAAAAACTTCTTAACCCAGCAAAGGTAAGAAGTTTTATGTTTTTTTCTATTGAAAAATAAAGGCTTAAATCCTTTTCAAATGCTGTTTGTACATTCTTATTTGTTCGGCTAGCATTTTCTTTTCGTCCAATTTTTTGGCTTCGTTTAAGAGTTTTGTAGCTTCCATTTTACGTCTTTTACTCATGGCAATTCCTGCAAGTCCTAGTTTTACCATGGCTAAATCTTGTCCAGACTTAAGTCCAATTTTTTCGGCTTGTTTAAAATGCTTTTCTGCACCGTTGAGGTTTGTTTGAGCCAGCATATTTCCTTTTAAAAAATGGTAATAAGCGTGTTGTTTCTTTACTAGTTTGTGTGGTGCTTTTATTTTATTCAAATGCATTTCGGCTTTAGCCAAATCATTTTTTTGCATCTGAAAAAGTGCTAGAATGATAAATTCATTAAAGAAGACCAATAATATGGCAATGGCAAGAAGAAGGGTAAGAAAAATACCATTTCCAATATTTCCTTCCATAAATTGCCAAACAGCACCGCCTAAAAACAAGGCGATTAAGATAAATTTTATCTCTCTGTTATACGTATAATAAAGGTTTAGCATCTGTTTTGTTTTTTGTGGGTATAAACAACAAAAAGCGAGATTGCTCGCTTTTTGTTGTTTAGAGTATCATAAAATTATACCGTTCTTGTGGTATCAAATTGTTCTAAATAGTCTGCTACTCTTCTCAAGAAAGAACCTCCAAGAGATCCGTCTACCACACGGTGGTCATAAGAAAGAGATAAGAACATTTTGTGACGAATAGCGATTACGTCTCCATGTTCTGTTTCCAAAACTGCAGGTTTCTTTTGGATGGCTCCAACGGCTAAAATAGCTACTTGAGGCTGGTTAATAATAGGAGTTCCCATTACATTTCCAAATCCACCAACGTTTGTAAGAGTAAATGTACCTCCAGAAATTTCGTCTGGTGATAATTTATTATTTCTTGCACGGTTTGCAAGGTCGTTTACATTTTTGGTGATTCCCAATAGGCTTTTCTCATCAGCATGTTTGATTACTGGAACAATCAAGTTTCCTGAAGGAAGTGCCGTAGCCATTCCTACATTGATATCGTTATGCTTAATGATTTTGTTTCCATCAACAGAAACGTTAATCATTGGGAAATCTTTTATGGCTTTTACTACAGCTTCAATGAAGATAGGCGTAAAAGTAATATTTTGTTTTTCACGTTTTTTGAAATCACCTTTTACGCTATTTCTCCAGTTTACAAGTTCTGTAACGTCTGCTTCAACAAAAGAAGTAACGTGAGGAGAAACATGCTTAGACATCACCATGTGGTCTGCAATAAGCTTACGCATTCTATCCATTTCAATAATCTCGTCATTGGTACCTACTGGTACAGATGGAGCTTGGATAGTTTTGCTTGCTGGAGCAGGTTTACTTGGAGCAGGAGCAGCTTTTGGGGCAGGAGTTGTTTTTCCTGCTTTTTTATCTGCTACATAGCTAAGGATATCGTTTTTAGTAATTCTTCCTTCTTTTCCTGTACCCTTGATTGCATCAAGTTCTGATGGATTGATTCCTTCTTCAGCAGCAATAGAACGTACTAATGGAGAAAGGAATTTTCCACCTGGTGAAGATTTTCCGATAGCTCCTTGATCTCCTGAAACAGACTCTACTGCTGTTGCAACAGTTTCTTCAACCTTAGCTGCGGCAGTTTCTGTATTGGAAGTTGCTGGAGCGGCAGTTTCTTCTGCTCCACCTTCAGTTTCTA
The DNA here is from genome assembly GCA_025210805.1 of Flavobacteriales bacterium. Taxonomy (NCBI): domain Bacteria; kingdom Pseudomonadati; phylum Bacteroidota; class Flavobacteriia; order Flavobacteriales; species Flavobacteriales bacterium. Next base: position 11,211 of record JAOAQX010000033.1, on the reverse strand, counting down.
TGATGGCTATGGCTTGACCAACTTCTACTACGTCTTCTTCGTTAAAAAGTTGTTCCACTAAAACACCAGCCACGGGTGAAGGAACTTCTGAATCTACTTTATCTGTTGCGATCTCAAGAACCGTTTCATCCATTTCAATGGTGTCACCTACAGACTTTACCCAATTTGTAATGGTAGCCTCGGCAACACTCTCACCCATTTTGGGCATAATAAGTTCTACTTTTGCCATATCTATATTTTGATATTTGAAAAATGTCTAAAAAATGTTGGACAAAATTAGCTTTTTTTGAGGGATTTTTGAAAGGTTTTCTAATCGGATTTTCTTTAGAATGATATTTCTCATAATTATCGATATCTGTAGAAGATATCAAATTGAAAGCTCTATTTACGAATTCCCAAAAGAAACACGCATCCAACGGCATAAGCACCAATATCTCCCCAGTCAAAAGTAGTTCCTATGATGGTTCTGGCAAGGGCATTGTTTTCAAGCCCTAAAATCTCTACGACATTAAAATATTGAGCAAATTCTACTAAACAAGCGAAAATAAATACGCCTAAAACCACCTTCCACGGTGTAGACTTTATAAAACTTCTTACAAAAAAATAAACCAATGCGACTACTAAAACATCGCCCACAAAGGTTCTGATAAAACCACCCTTGATATAAATAGCGATAAGAATTTCAATGATTAGAATTCCGAGGAAAATCAAAAGGGAAGGAAAGTGGAGTCTAAATTTCATATCATTTTTTAGTATAAAAGAAAACCCGAAGAAAATAGATTACTTCGGGTTTATATTGTTTTTAGAAATATTTACTTTTAAGAATTAAAAGTATCTACAATTTCTTGGCTTACTCCTGTGCTAGAGAATCCACCATCGTGGTAGAGGTTCTGCATGGTAACTTTTTTAGTTAAGTCTGAGAACATCATTGCACAATAGTTTGCACATTCCAAGGCATCGGCATTTCCTAGAGGAGACATTTTATCGGCAAAATTGATAAAACCATCAAAACCTTTTACTCCACTACCTGCTGTAGTCATAGTTGGAGATTGAGAAATGGTATTTATTCTCACGTTTTTAGATTTCCCGTAGTGGTATCCAAAACTTCTTGCGATAGACTCAAGCATTGCTTTATTGTCTGCCATATCAGAATAGTCTGGGAAAGAACGTTGAGCTGCGATATAGCTCAAACCGAGTACTGATCCCCATTCGTTAATTGCATCCAGTTTATAAGCTGTTTGTAATACTCTGTGGAAAGACAATGCAGACACATCATTTCCTTTTTGGAAGAAATCATAATTAAGATCCGTATAAGCACGTTTTTTACGAACATTGATAGACATTCCAATAGAGTGAAGGACGAAGTCTATTTTTCCACCCAAAATTTCTTGAGCCTTTGTAAAAAGGTTTTCAAGATCTTCCATAGAAGTTGCATCGGCAGGAATAACCTCCGAATTTGTTTTAGAAGCCAATTCGTTAATTTCTCCCATTCTCATAGCAATTGGGGCATTTGTTAAGACAAACTCAGCACCTTGCTCATGACACACTTCTGCTACTTTCCAGGCAATTGAACTGCTGTTTAATGCTCCGAAAATAATTCCTTTTTTACCTTTTAGTAAGTTATTCATAGGTTCTTCTTTTGCTAAATAAAAATCTAAATTATCACATTTTTTCGAATCCTTTCTATATATCTTCTTTTTCTATTGAAATATGACAAAAAACCATTGTGTAATGTTTTTGTTTTTACCTTATATTCATATTTATTATCAGAATCTATATACGTAAGAAAGATATTTTTTGATACCTTGTTAAGTCTTATCTACGCTGAAGTATTATAGAAAAAAAGAGCAGTAAAATGTTCTTAGTAGATTATTGAAGGAGAAAAGTGAATTGTGAAAACTATGAAGAAAACTTATTTCAATTGGAGTTCGGGAAAGGACTCGGCTCTGGCTTTATATTATTTACTGCAAGATGAGAATCTTCATATAGATCGATTACTTACATCTGTAAATACTCATTATGATCGAGTATCTATGCATGGACTAAGGCGTAGTTTGCTTGAGTCGCAGGTGAAAGCTATTGGTTTGCCACATACAACGATAGATTTACCACAAAATCCTACTATGGAAGAGTATCAAAAAATGATGACCAGTGTGGTAGATAAATTAAAGAAAGAAGGATATAAGGCCTGTGGTTTTGGAGATATCTTTTTGGAAGATTTAAGAACTTATCGAGAAGAACAATTAGAAGGAATTCAATGTTATTTTCCGCTTTGGAAGAAAAATACTAAGGAATTATTGGAAGAGTTTCTTGCCCTAGGTTTTAGAACAATTCTTGTTAGTTTAAATGGAGAACAATTAGATCCTTCTTTCTTAGGTAGAGAGATTGATCAAAATTTCATTAATGAATTGCTTGAAAATGTGGATCCTTGTGGCGAAAATGGAGAATTTCATACATTTTGTTATGATGGCCCCATATTTTCAAAGCCAGTTGCATTTGAAATTGGTGAAAAAATAAAACGAAGCTATCCTAAACCCAATGCTATGGATGGAGAAACTATTGATTATTGGTTTTTGGATTTACTTCCTGCTAAAGGTGAGTAATACCGATTACTTGCTAAAATCACCCACTTATTTCACTGCGTTCATAACTGGCTTTTAGCAAGTATCGGCATTATACCTATGAGTAAATTAACACCATAAATGGTATAAGTTTTCAAATTTTGATATTAGTCCTTGTGATTGATATATCCACTAAAGATCTTTTAATTTTTAAGGTTGTGATTATGTAGATATTGCTCTTTGAATTTTGATTCATATAAATACTAGGAAAAGTATTATCCAAATCGAAAAAAATATCCTAAATTTGCATCCTTAAACTATTAATCAATCGAGGTCGTGTACCTCAAAAAGATTTTCTATGGCAACAAAAATTAGATTGCAAAGACACGGAAGAAAGGCGAGACCTTTTTACCATATCGTAGTAGCAGATGCAAGATCAAAGCGTGATGGACGTTTTATCGAAAAAATCGGAACCTATAATCCAATTGAAAACCCAGCAATTATTGAACTTAACTTCGATAAAGCTGTTGAATGGATGATGACAGGTGCTCAGCCTACAAATACGGTAAGAGCCATTCTTTCTTACAAAGGAGTTCTATTGAAGAAACACCTTTTAGAAGGAGTAAGAAAAGGAGCTTTAACAGAAGAGCAAGCAGAGAAAAAACTTCAAGCTTGGTTGGAAGAAAAAGGTCAGGCTATTGACAGCAAAAAAGACGGATTAGCGAAAGCTGAAGAAGCTGCTGCTGCTGCAAAACTTGAAAAAGAAAAAGAAGTGAACGCTAAGAAAGCGGAAGCTATTGCTGCAAAAAATGCTCCAGCTGAGGAAGAAGCTCCAGCTGAAGAAGAAGCAGCTGCTGAAGGAGAAGAAACTCCAGCAGAAGAATAGGACTTAACTATTGTGGATATTGATTCACCAATAGGAACAAGATTCTAAATTTGAGAAATAAAAACTCCAAGACCGAAAGGCTTGGAGTTTTTTTATAGATTTTTTGAAAACGGATTCTAAACATAAAACACGATGTTACAACACCAAGATTGTTTTTCTCTCGGAAAAGTACTAAGGAAACACGGATATAAAGGGGATTTTATTGTTCGTTTCGATGCCGATGATATTCATAGATATGAAGGAATTGATGTTGCACTTTTTGATTTTAAAGGAGAATTGGTTCCTTTGCCACTCACAAAATGTCAATTTTTAAAAAATGATACTTTTTTGATGCATATTGAAGGCTTTGATCATGAAGAAGACTTGTATAAAGTATTGAGAAGTGAAATTTTTCTACCCCTAGATTTATTGCCAGATTTAGCTGATGAGGAATTTTATTACCATGAAATTGAGAATTATGAAGTACAAGATGAAAATCTTGGAAATATTGGAAAAGTGGCTTTTGTTAGACAAGATACCGCTCAAGATATCTTGTATGTGAAAAAAGATGAAAAGGAGATTCTCATACCTTTAGTGGATGGTATTTATCAAAAAGTAGATAAGAAAAATAAAATAATTTTTGTAAACACACCTTCTGGTTTGGTAGATTTATATTTGGAAGAAGATTAAATGAAATCATTTCCCAATAGGTATTGTAATATTTTGGACATGTTTGATTTGAAATATTTTCAGTTTAATTTATTAAGAGATATTTTTCTAGTGAAAATCCCCCTTTGAAGGGGGTAGGGGGATGTTCCACCTCGAATCGAAGTAGAATAACAAATTTTCTGCACATCATATTAAGTAATTAACGTCTATCATTGTGGATTTTCATTGAGAAACATCCCTCTTCCCCTCCCGAAAAATCGGGACAAGCTAATCGAAGGGGGGCTTATTGTTTTTCGGGCGTTTTTTGATAAAATATTTATCACACCCTATTTCCCTTGTTTAATCCCGTTTTCTCTCTACTATCATGTTTCAGGAGATTATTTTTGATAAATCTTTAAAAAAAATGAGTATTTTAGGATTCAACTAAAAGAAAATGAAATTATGGTAGAATTAGCAGGAATAATAATATTGGGTATTTTGGCTCAATGGGTAGCGTGGAAATTTGAGATACCCGCTATTTTACCACTTATTCTTATAGGTCTTTTGGTGGGGCCAATTGCTGCAGAGTTTATCAATGAAGATGGTTCAAAATGGATTGAGCCCATCTGGAATGGGGAAAAAGGTCTGTTTCCAGGTGAAAGTCTCTATTATTTTGTATCCTTAGCTATTAGTATTATTCTTTTTGAAGGAGGACTTACGCTCAAAAGAAGTGAAATAAGCAATGTGGGACCTGTAATATCAAAGCTAATAACTGTAGGTTCTTCCATTACGTTTTTTGGTGCAGCTGTTGTTTCGCATTATCTTTTTGGACTCAACTGGGATATTAGTTTTCTTTTCTCTGGACTGATCATTGTTACTGGACCTACTGTGATTACTCCCATTTTACGAAATATTCCTCTTCGAAGAGATATTTCTACTGTTCTCAAGTGGGAAGGGATTTTGATTGATCCCATTGGAGCGCTTGTTGCCGTATTGGTTTTTGAATTTATTTCGGTGGGTGGAGAAATAGGTTTTACAAAAACTGCACTTATTGAGTTTGGGAAAATTGTCCTTTTCGGAACCACTTTTGGTTTTACCTTTGCTCATGCACTAGTTTATGCAATTAACAAAAAATTTATTCCCCATTATTTGCTCAATGTTGTTTCACTCTCTGTAGTGTTATTGGTTTTTGTAGAATCGGAGATTTTTGCACATGAATCAGGTCTTCTTGCCGTTGTTGTTATGGGAATGGTGATAGGGAATAGTAAGCTTGATAGTATTAAGGAGCTTCTTTATTTTAAAGAATCCCTGAGTGTTTTGCTTATTTCAATTCTGTTTATTCTTTTGTCTGCCAATATTAATTATAGTGATCTCGTATTATTATTCCGTTGGGAAACTTTGGTTCTTTTTCTTTTGGTTGCTTTTGTCATTAGACCCTTGGCTGTTTTTGCAAGCTCTATGTCTTCAAAACTGAAGACAAAAGAAAAGTTGTTTATCAGTTGGGTAGGACCCAGAGGAATTGTAGCGGCGGGAATTGCTTCTTTATTTGGGAGCAAGTTGATGGCGCAAGGAGTACAGGGAGCAGAATATATTACTCCTTTAGTTTTCATGGTGGTTTTGGGAACTGTTTTGCTTAATGCTACCACGGCGAGATTAGTAGCAAAACTCTTAGGTGTATTTCTTAATAAAAGTGATGGAATTCTGATCATCGGAGCTTCTAAAGTATCAAGAGTAATTGCTCAATATTTGATGGACAATGGAAGACATGTGGTTTTGGTGGATAATAATCAGAATAATATCAATCTAGCCTATAAATCGGGGATTGAATCCTATACCCAGAATATCTATTCTGATGAATTGGCAGATAATATAGAGTTCAATGATATTGGATATTTACTTGCATTAACAGGAAATGCAGAGATTAATAAGTATGCATTGGACAAATATGCCAAGCATTTTGGTGAAAACGGTTCGTTTCGTTTAGCGTCAAAACAAGAACTCATCTCAGAATCTAGAGATAATCAAACCTTTTTTACCCGAACTGACGATTATAATAATTTAGCAAATATTGCGGATAACTATCCACACATCCATGAAGTAGCTATCGAAAATGCAGAAGGATATCAAAACTTATTGGCACAGATGAATAGTAATGACAGCCAAATTCCTCTTTTTATTAAAACAAAAAATGACGCGATTCACATTATCAGTTCTGTTGATGAGAACCTAGAGGAGTATTTGGACAAAAGTTCTCAATTGGTGTATTTAGGTAAAAAGTTGGCTTAATTTTTCGATCGAATTCATATTCGCATAAAAAAAATAGCATCATCGAAGCCGATGATGCTATTTTTTTATAATCAATATTTTTTAGGAACTAAGCCATTTCAGCTTTTCCCATCATACTTAGTACGGCTTTTTTTAGTGCAGGAGCATCATAATTACATTCTGCATAAAGTTCTGTTTGTGTTCCGTGCTCAATGAATTCATCAGGAATCCCTAATCTTTTTAGCGGAAGTAAGCAATCGTTTTCTGCCATAAATTCAAGAATTGCAGATCCCATTCCTCCCATTATAGTTCCATCTTCAATGGTGATTACTTTTTTATACTCTTTAAAAGCCTTGTGAAGAAGTTCTGTATCCAGTGGTTTTACGAATCGGAGGTCTATATGCCCGAGTTCGATATTTTCTTCTGCCATTTCATTGCAAACTTCAGCAACCATATTCCCAACGTGTCCGAGAGAGAGAATTAAAATTTCATCTCCTTTTCTTAGCTCACGAGATTTTCCGATAGGAATTTCTTTCATAGGAGTTTTCCAGTCCACCATAACTCCTGTACCTCTAGGGTAGCGGATTACAAATGTTCCTTGGTCTGGTAGTTGAGCGGTGTACATCAGGTTTCTCAATTCTTCCTCGTTCATAGGGGCAGAAATGATCATATGTGGAATACACCTAAAGAAAGCAATGTCATAAGCTCCATGATGGGTAGGGCCATCGGCACCCACAAGTCCTGCACGGTCTAAGCAAAGAACGACATTGAGTTTTTGTAAGGCAACATCATGCACCACTTGATCAAATGCTCTTTGCATAAATGATGAATAAATATTACAAAAAGGAACGAGCCCTTGAGTAGCCATTCCTGCCGAAAATGTAACGGCATGTTGTTCTGCTATTCCCACATCAAATGCTCTTTCGGGCATTTCATCCATCATGAATTTTAAAGAACAACCTGTAGGCATAGCGGGGGTAATTCCTACTATTTTTTCATTTTCTTTAGCCAGTTCAATGATTGTATGTCCAAAAACATCTTGATATTTTGGAGGTTTTGGAGTAGTTGAATTACTTTTAACAATCTCTCCTGTTTTTTTATCAAAAACCCCTGGAGCATGCCAAGTAGTTGTGTTTCCATCCATGGCTGGCTTGTATCCATGACCTTTTTCTGTTCGGATATGAAGGATTTTCGGCCCTGAAATGTCTTTAAGATCTTTTAATCTTCTTACGAGGCGTTTTACATTATGCCCATCGGTGGGTCCGAAATATCTAAAATTGAGCGATTCAAATAAATTACTTTGTTCAAGAACTAAGCTTTTTACAGAGTGCTCCATTGTTTGAGCAATTTTTTGCGTGTTTGGACCTAGTTTACTAAGTTTTCCAAGTAAATGCCAAACATCATCTTTTAGGGTATTGTAGGTAGAAGAAGTAGTAATATCTGTTAAATAACGATTCAGAGCTCCAACATTTGGGTCGATACTCATATCATTATCATTCAAAACCACAAGAAGATTACTATTGGTGAATCCTGCATGATTCAAAGCTTCAAAAGCTTGTCCAGCAGTCATCGCTCCATCTCCAATAACTGCAATATGTTGTTTATCTTGATTTTTTAGAGCGGAAGCAACTGCCATTCCTAATGCTCCACCAATGGAAGTAGAAGAGTGACCTACGCCGAAAGTGTCATATTCAGACTCACTTCTTTTTGGAAATCCAGAGATACCTTTGTAAACACGGTTGGTATGAAATACATCTCTTCGTCCTGTGAGTATCTTATGTCCATAAGCTTGATGTCCTACATCCCAAACAAGTTGGTCTTCTGGTGTATCAAAAACATAATGAATGGCTACGGTAAGTTCTACCACACCAAGACTTGCTCCAAAATGTCCACCCTTTTCGGAAACAATATCAACGATAAATTCTCTAAGTTCTTGACAAACTTGTGGTAATTGATCAATAGTAAGTTTTTTAAGATCCTTAGGTGAATTTATTTTAGAAAGCAATTCCCCAGCTTTATATCCCATCGTTGGTTGGTTTTGTATTATAATTAAATTCAAAGGTACAAAAAGCATTAGGATTTTTGTCTTAATTCTCGTTGGAGAGCTTTAAAATATGTGATAAATCGGACTTGTGATTATTGCCTTAGGATTATGTTTAAGAGGATGTTTATTTATCATTATAGTATATATTTGCATCATAAAACTATAAATCTAAAGATTATGTCAAGTATTCGTGACTTTAAGAAGACGGCAAAATATGCCTTTGCAGACCTTATCGAAGAGGTGTTTATATGGGAAATTGCTACAAGTCAAGAAAATAATGATAAAAGTAGAGACTTGGTAGATCGATTGGCCAATGCTTACTTTGATCTTATTAAGGAAATTAACAAAAACGCTGAAAATAAGAAGGAACATTATAGAGCACTTCACACTTCTTTAACTACAAGTTTAGAATCTTTCGAGAAAGAAGTAGACGCTTTGTAGAAAACTTATTTCTACTTATAAATTATAAGCCTCAGTTGTATTTTTAAATAAATAGCTGAGGTTTTTTAGTTTTAATATATTATATTAGTATTTGATAATCAATAGATAACACTTTATGAAGGTTAATAAGTTTCTTTTGCTGACTGTCTTGTTTTTATTTGAAGCTGTAAGTGTACATTCTCAAGCTATTTCCTGTAGAGAAGCAGGGATTGATGAAAACACTGAAGGGGCAATGACGATGTTACGGATATATTTCCAAGCAGAGGACGGAAGAGGAGGTAGAGGTTGTTGGGCGCATCCTCATGAAAATGGCAAGGATATAATTGTTACTCCCAAAAGTTGGGGGAAAAATCCAAACCCAGGTAAACAGTCATTGATAAATAAAGCCATGGAGTCTGTTACCGAGACACGCACTTGGTTACAAGGAAAGGGTGGGGTACAAAAAAACATGATTATTACATTAAGAGATGATGATCCTTATATAGATGGAGAAGAAATTGCAGTAACTAATGACTTTTCTTCAGATTCTTTATGTTATATAATGGTAGAGGCCTCAAAACTTAGACCTTTTTCTTGGAGGAAGAAACAGTTTATCTTTACTCACGAAATTTGTCATTGTTTCAATAGAGACTATTTTGACTTTGAAGGCAATTATTCAGTAATGGATAAATGGTGGAATGAAGGGTTTACAGAATATCTCACATCAAAAATTGTTCGAGGTACAGAAATGGAATATAGATTTCAATTGGATCTTGGGAAACGACCTTTTATAGCTTATGCCTCCTTTTCTCTTATGAAATACATAGAAGAGCAATTAGGTGTTACAAAATTTGATGATTTAATCAATACTCTTTTGCGAATAGAGGCAGAAGATTCTGTACAGTATGTGTCAAAAATGCATCAGATTTTTCACGAAAAGCACGTAGATCGATTGATTCATGAGTTTATGGTAAAACTTAGGAATAATGAAATAGTTGATAATCAAGATCAAGTGATTCCTACCGTTGGGTACTTTGATATGGATATGAGTTTTTCTTTATTGCCAGAGTTGAATTATAAGGACATTGGAATGTTGAACTCTTATACGACTAAAGAGTTTTATATGGATATTCCTGAAGGATATGTGCTTTCCATTTATCCCATGGAGAATAGTGAACACGTACAACATAGTATAGAGTACTTGGAGGAAAGAGTGGATTACTGGAACCTGCCTGTGGTAATATCTGGGGAATGCGATACCGTTGTACCTATTACTATTTATCTTACTTATACAGGAGATTCTGTTATGGAGGCTGGAAGTTTGTATTATGAACTTGTCCCCATGGAAGAATGTATTAACGACCCGGTAACGAAAGCCTGTGGAAGTCTTTTTAATTTTAAAGTTGGAGACTATTGGAACTATACTTCCGAAGTAGGTGGGCAGCTTACTATTTCGGAAAACACGGTGTCAGCTATAGTGAATGATTCATTAGGAAATCAAAGAGTGTATGTCAGTGTAATGGTTCGAGATCAGATAGGGACTGTTATTGATCAATTTAAAACAAGTATCACTTGTGATGGAATTTATGCTGTGATGGATATGAGTTCTTTAGTTTCGTCAATTAAGAGTGGGCTCAGAAAAGCTAAATTCATTCCAAAAGGTAAGGGATTGCAAATTCCAACACCTCTAACTGTATTAGATAAATTGCCAAAATCACAATTTGCAATTGAAGGAGAAGTTTTCGATGGGTTTAGTGTAGAGTTCAATTATGAATTAGTTGATCGAGTTGTTAAAAGTAAAGAAAGAATAAAAACCCCAATGGGTGAGTTAGACTGTTATAAGGTTGTGAGTAGAAACAATGCGACCATGCAAAAGAAGCCTTCCACTAAAGGAGATTTACCAGCGTTTATTTCGAATATAGATTTGAGTAGTACGGTTACACAATGGTATGCAGAAGGTTTTGGAATGGTTAAGCAAGTTACAGAATCAGCAATGGGAGGAGTTTCTACAACTATGATGACCGAAAAAGGAAACAAGAAAGAAGGAACTACTAAAAAAGGAGATAAAAGCCCTAAGGGAAAAAAATATCCTAAGAAAAAGAGGAATTTGAAAGAAAGAAGAGGGAAGTAGGAGTTGTAGAGGTTTGTTATTTCAATATAGTTGAACTGTATTTTGTAATGTAGCAGTACTGTTTTTAGTAATTGTACGGTCCTTTTAACTAAATCTCAATTAAAAACTCACTATATATCAACGCATAGCAAAAAATCTTCAAAAAAACTTAACAAAAGGCATACGTTTAATTAAAAAGATTTCTACTTTTGCCCTCGCAATTGAGACAAGGCACAGCGTTGCTTCGATGAATTGCAAAGATCATTGATAAGATGAGAGCGGAACTCTTACTGGATTT
>JAOAQX010000032.1 GCA_025210805.1 Flavobacteriales bacterium | reverse complement strand
CCATGAGTCCTAACCCCTAGACGAACGGACCGTTTTTAGTTTAGTTTGTTGTTCTTTTGTAAAATATAGCAGTCCGTAGGGGATTCGATCCCCTGTTGCATGGATGAAAACCATGAGTCCTAACCCCTAGACGAACGGACCGTTTTGTGTTAAAAGTTTGCAAATTTAGCACATTCCTTTTATATTTCAAAGAAAGCAGTCCGTAGGGGATTCGAACCCCTGTTGCATGGATGAAAACCATGAGTCCTAACCCCTAGACGAACGGACCGTTTTTGCGTTTGCTTTTCAACAAAAGCGGTGCAAATATACTTGTTCTATTTTAAAATAAAAAAGAAATAATTAAAAAAATGCATGAAAAATTTAACTAGTCATTTTCTCCAACCGTAGAAAACATAATTACAAGGGTTTATATTTTTAATTAAATTCACAAAAAATATTTCAAATAAAATGAATCAATCTATAAAACATTGGACAGATGACGAAAAACCAAGAGAAAAATTAATTGCTCATGGAGCATCTAGTCTTTCGGTATCCGAACTAATGGCTATTATTTTAGGCTCTGGAACTAGGGAATTGTCCGCTGTTGCATTGGCAAAAAAAATTTTAACGAAAAACCAAAATTCCCTTCTTAGACTTTCTAAATTGACCGTAAAAGAGCTTTGTCAGAATAAAGGTATTGGTCCTGCAAAAGCAGTGAGTTTGATGGCTTGTTTTGAGCTTGCGAATCGTAAATTAGATGAACAAGATATGGTGCTTAAACGCAAAAAGATTTCTAGTAGTTATCAAATTTATAGCCTCTTTAGAAAATATTTACTTCATCTACCCCACGAAGAAGTCTGGGCTGCTTTCCTCACCCCATCCAATAGAGTTTTGGGAATAGAAAATATTGCAAAAGGTGGTTTGAATGGCGTTGCCTTTGATTCTCGAAGCATTTTAAAACATGCTCTTCTATATGACGCTTCTGCCATTATTTTAGCTCACAACCATCCTTCTGGGAATAAAAAAATAAGCAATGACGATGTAACCGCTACAATGAGAGTAAAGAAAGCCTTGGACTTGTTAAATATCAGAATACTAGATCATATTATCATTTGTGACCAAGATTATCTAAGTTTTGTAGATGAAGGGATTTTAGAACCAACGAAATCTACGGCTTATGAAAAATAAAACCGAGATCAAGTAATATACAAGAAAGCCGATTCCAAGTACAGAAATTTCATTTTTTTTGCTTAGTTTCGAATAAATTGAAGCATAGAAATTCAAATGACAAAAATACTAATTGTAGAAGATGAAAAAGCCATTAGAAATGTTCTGAAAAGAATTATCATGGCTGAAAACAAAAAATTTCAGGTGGTAGAAGCAGAAAATGGTTTAGACGCTTCAAAACTGATTGAGAAAGAATATTACGATCTTATTTTGAGTGATATAAAAATGCCCAAAATGGATGGTGTAGAGTTTTTGGAGAAATGCATGAAAATAAGTCCAGACTCTGCCGTGGTTATGATTTCTGGGCATGGTGACATAGAAACAGCCGTGGATTGCATGAAAAAAGGCGCCTATGATTTTATTTCGAAACCGCCAGACATGAACCATTTAATTACGACTATTCGCAATGCTTTAGACCGTAAGAATCTTATTGTAGAGAACAAAATTCTGAAGAAAAAAGTAAGTAGAAAGTACCAAATTATTGGAGAGTCTCCAGCAATCAAAAAGGTACTTGATATGATAGATAAAGTAGCTCCTACTGATGCCCGTGTACTCATCACTGGACCTAATGGAACGGGTAAAGAACTTATTGCACATGGTATTCATGAGAAAAGCAACCGAAGCGGTTCTAGTATGGTAGAAGTGAATTGTGCTGCCATTCCCTCAGAATTAATAGAAAGTGAACTTTTTGGGCACGAGAAGGGTGCTTTTACCTCTGCGGTGAAGCAAAAGAAAGGAAAATTTGAAACAGCAACTGGTGGAACACTATTTTTAGATGAAATAGGTGATATGAGTCTTTCGGCTCAAGCCAAAGTTCTTCGTGTGCTACAAGAGAGCAAAATAACCCGTGTGGGTGGCGAAAAGGAAATAAAAGTGGATGTGCGTGTATTAGCAGCCACCAATAAAGATTTAAAAAAGGAAATAGCTGATGGAAAATTTCGGGAAGACCTCTACCATCGTCTGGGTGTCATTCTCATCAAAAATCCTTCTTTAGATGATCGTAAAGAAGATATCCCTCTACTAGTCACACATTTTGTAAAGCAAATTTGCAACGAACAAGGAATTGCCCAAAAAGAATTTAAAAAAGATGCTATCAAACTATTGGAATCTTACAGCTGGTCTGGAAATATCCGAGAGCTTAGAAATGTGGTAGAAAGATTAATCATCCTTTCTGATAAAGACATTACTAAAGCAGATGTAGAAATGTTTGCTGCAAAATAATCATTGTACTTTATGAATATCAAAAAATATAGAGTTTTACCGGGCTCCGAAATTGATTTCAATACGGATGCTCCTCATCATGACGAAGATCATTGGAAAGAACTTCGAAAAAAGAATTGCAAAGAAATCAGAAGAATTCAAGAACGACTTTATGCTCAGGAAAAACATTCTGTATTAATTTGTTTGCAAGGAATGGACACCGCTGGTAAAGATTCCTTAATAAGAAGAGTTATAGGTCCATTAAATCCTGCTGGAGTACATGTTCATGCTTTCAAGCGTCCTACAGAAGAAGAATTGAGTCATGATTATCTTTGGAGACATCATAAGAAGCTTCCGCCAAAGGGTTTTATTGGTGTTTTTAATAGAACACACTATGAAAATGTACTGGTCACTCGAGTTCATCCAGAAATTAACTTAAATCTTCAGTTACCCAATATTCATTCGGTAGATGATATTGATGAGGATTTTTGGGCAATGCGCTATAGGCAAATCAATCAAGCTGAAAAAACTTGGGTAGAAAATGGAATGATTGTGATAAAATTTTATCTCAATATTTCACCAGAGACTCAAAAAGATCGTTTGATGGAACGCTTGAACAATCCCGAAAAGCATTGGAAATTTGAGGCTGGAGATCTCAAAGAAAGAAAATATTGGAAAGATTATATGACCGCTTATGAAGAAATGCTCCAAGAAACCTCTTTTAAAGATCGTCCTTGGTATGTTATTCCTTCAGATTTCAAACCTTATTCTCGTTATTTAGTTTCCGAAATTATCCTAAGAACTTTAGAGAAATACGATATCGATTTCCCAGAATCAAGTAAAGAAGTTGTAAAAAATATCGAAAAATATAAAAAGGAACTCAATAAAATTGATATTGGCGAATAGCAATTTAAGAAGGCTCTTTTTCTTAAAACCTCCGGTCAATTTTTCATCATAAAAAACGCTCAAAAGGAATGATCCTTTTGAGCGTTTTTTTATGATATGTTGTTCTTCTTTAAAACATCTGTATCTCAAACGGTAATCTTGCTTGAATACGGTCCTTTTGAGTCATCTGAATCAATGAATTAGCTGTTTTGTCTATTATTTGAAGGTTTTCAAGCCCTGCTTTTTTCACCATCACTTGCGACATATCGTTTAAAAACATTTCAAACGGATCTTTCATTTCTGGAAACTCTTTCGTTCCATAAGATTCTAAGTCTGCAAGTCTTGCTGCCTCTGCAACAGCTTCGTCTATACCTCCTAATTCATCTACCAAGCCAATGCTTTTTGCATGAACACCAGACCAAACTCTACCTTGCCCTATGGCATCTACAGAATCTTTTGAAATCTTTCGACCATCAGCCACTTTAGTAATAAAATCATCATAAATATTTACCACACTTTTTTGAATAATATTCTTTTCGTCTTCAGAAAGTGGTCTTGATATATTTCCTAAGTCTGAATATTTGTGTGTTTTATATTGATCTACGTGAATATTCAGTTTATTCTTCATCAAATCTTCTATATGAAACAGTAAACCAAAAACTCCTATAGAACCTGTGATGGTATTATCTTGTGCATAAATCTTATCTGCCATACAAGAAATATAATAACCTCCAGAGGCTGCCACGTCTCCCATTGACACAACTATTGGCTTCTCTTCTTTGAGCTCCTTTAGCTCTTTCCACATTACATCTGAAGCTAAAGCTGATCCTCCAGGAGAATTTACCCTTAGTACAACAGATTTTACTGTTTTATCTTTTTTTGCATCCCTTATAGCTTCCACAATGGTTTCAGAACCCATCTGTCCATCGGTTCCTTTTCCAGAAACGATCTCCCCTTCTGCATAAATGATTGCTACTTTATTTTTTGCGTATTGCTTAGAAATCGTTCGTCGGTATTTCCCTATAGATATTGTTCTAAATTTTTTCCAAGATAATTCTGTTTTCACTTGGTTTTCAAATTCACTTAAATAAGACACTGCATCGATCATTCCAAAATCCTTAGCA
The DNA here is from genome assembly GCA_025210805.1 of Flavobacteriales bacterium. Classification (NCBI taxonomy): domain Bacteria; kingdom Pseudomonadati; phylum Bacteroidota; class Flavobacteriia; order Flavobacteriales; species Flavobacteriales bacterium. The sequence goes on along the minus strand of JAOAQX010000032.1, from coordinate 131,729 downwards.
TCTTGAGCCGTTTGAATTTTTAGATCTTCTGCAATAGCATTTACTTCTTCAATACTCACATTTCTTTTTTCAGCTATTCTCGTGGCAATGCTGTTCCATATTTCGTCTATAAAAGTTTTTGTTTGCTCTAAATTTGCCTCAGACATTTTATCAAGCATAAAAGGTTCTACAGCACTTTTAAATTTCCCATGACGGATTATTTGAGGTGAAACCCCAAGTTTTGCTAAGAAATCTTTAAAAAACATCACCTGTGTAGAAAGCCCTTTTAACTCCATTGCTCCCACAGGGGTAATAGCTATATGATCTGCTACCGATGCTAAGTAATAACTCTTTTGAGTAAAAAATTCTGCATAAGCATATATTTTTTTACCCGAAGTTTTAAAGTCTTCTAAAGCATCTCTAATTTCGGTAGTATTTGCCATTCCCGCAGTAATAAACTCTGATGATAGGTAAATTCCTTTGATTTTATCATCGGTCTTAGCATAATCTATACTCTCTAAAATTTGGTTCAAGCCTAATGGCATTGCATCTGAAAAAATTGGAATATCAAGTTCCATAAAAGGAGACTCCTCCCCTTGCTCTACAATCGGTTTCTTGAGGTTTAACTCTAACAAATGTTCTTTAGTGATATTTCTTGTTTCCTCTCCACCTGATGAAAGTCCGATAATGAGAAAGAATAAAAAGAAAGATCCTATAAAAATAAAGATCGCTAACAAACTAGCTAAAGTGTATTTTAAAAATTTCATAATTTTTGATTTCTTTTTACAAAGGTAAGCCCTGCAGCAAGCATCTCAATCTTAAAAAAACTTAAAAGAGCCTTTCTACCGTGAAATTTTGCATAAAAAAAACAAGAACCAATACAAAATCGATTCTTGTTCTATGCTTTCTGTAGTTTTCTAACTAGTATTAGTTTTGAATACACCTAATTGGGTACCCAATGGTTAAAAAGTAAGCAGCTTGAACTAAATTATTAGAGCCACTAGAAGAACTTCCATAATAAGTCGCTCTAAAAGCAACACCACTTACTGAATTAAAAAGTGATTGACTCGTCCAGAGGTATATACTTGAACCTAATTCTTTATCATCATTCGTTAACCCTATATGATCCATAAATCCAGAGTTTGGAATTTTTAAAGCCCCTGAAAACAAAGCTCCTTCAGTACTTCCTAGAGACTGAAGCTCAGTGATTGTTGGTGGTCTGTACCCAACAGGGCAAGGATTGTTAACTCCATTAAGATCATAAAACCAAGTAAATTTTCCGTGCGCATCATGTTATTTTTTTTTTAAATTAGATAATGAATGCTCAGTATTTTTTCAATCAAGCACATTCGTACAAATCTATGAGGATAATTCATTTATACCAACCTTTTTGACTTACCTATAGCTTCGTTATCAATTCTTAAAACCGCAAACAACTACAATTCAACACTTCACCAAGCCTCTTCATGACTTTTCGATTATTTCATATAAATTTGGTTTACCGATTCATCTATCCACACCTTGCTTCTATCTATTGAGAAAAAGAACTAAGCAGACATGGATTGTATGATTTCACAAACAAGAAATAGAGCACATTAATGAGTAATAAAATTGTAAAATATTTTTCTTTTTGTGCTCTTGTATTAGATCTTATACATTACCTAATGGTACGAAGAGATTTTGATTATAACCAAATGATGTATTTCGGTCAGTACTGGAGCTTAAAACAATCCAGTTTAATATGGTTTACTTTTATCGTTCTCATATTCTTAAATACTATTTCCTATAGTAAATATACCTTAATAACTTCTTTCATTCTTTTATTTGTCTTTCCATTATTCATCAACAGTATCCCTTATTTCCCATGGAATTATGCAATTTTATTTATCTGTTTTTTTGCGTCCATAACTACTTTCATAAAAAATATAAGAAACACTATAAATCGTAAAAATTTAGGTATTTAAAGACTTTAATAAAAAGTGTAATTTTCACGGAAAATCAAGATATTAAAATAAGCAGTATGCACTCAAAATTCAAAAACAAACTATTTATTATAGAAAAAATCATTCACCACAAGTCTCATTATAAATGATATTCTGATGGATATCATAAGATTTCCATAAACCATTCTTTTGATCATTTTGGTAATTCCCTTCATGTTTTACCGCATTCGATTTTTCTTCAAAATAAAATTTCCAGAAACCATTTTTTAAACAATTTTGATAATGGCCTTCTTCTCTTAAATTACCATTTTCCCAATACACTTTCCAAAAACCATCTAATCTGCCATTGGTGTAATTTCCTTCGGAAAGAATCTGACCTGTGGATGACTTAAAAATCCAAAAACCATGAAGAATACCATTATTCAAGTTTCCTTGAGATTTGATGGTTCCATCGCTATAATAAAAAGTTTGAAAACCCGATAAATTTTCAATATTGGGTTCATCTAAACTCTTTTTACATGCTAAACCAGACAGAACAACTTCTGGGCAAGGGAGATCTTCAGAGTTATCTACCGTCTGACAAGCCAATAAACTAAAACAAAACAATGTGGTAAATAATTTGGGAAACATAAGGCAATAAGGTTTAATTTTCTATTAGTATTATTTTCAATACTTTCCTTACTACTTCATTGTTTCTAAACCAACTATTCATTAAGACAAATTCATAAAACAAAAAAAAAGAGATCGTAACAAAACGTCTCTTTCTTTTGTATAAATAGTGATCCCGGAGGGAGTCGAACCCCCAACCCTCAGAGCCGAAATCTGATATTCTATCCAGTTGAACTACGGGACCATTTCCTGCATAAAACTGTACGATATTCAATTTTATGAGCCGTCAAATATACTATTTTTTCTTTCTTTCGGTTATATTTACGGAAGGATTGTTTTTAGGGATCAAAACACAAAAGTTTTCTCTTATTTTAGCGTTCAAAAAACTGACTAAAACAAATGACAATAACCTAATTGAAAGGTAATAGGATTTTCTTAAATCTCTAAAAAAACAACCCTACTTTTGAAACGAGATTTTATGAAAAAAATATTTTTTAGCTTTCTTTCATTTTGCTTTTTGCAAATTCAGGCACAAACAGGAATTTTTCAGTGGGAAGATCATTTGAATTATCAAAATGGTGTTGACCTCATTGAGAAAGATCAAAAAATAATTGCTGCTAGTAGAGATGCACTGGTGTATTATAACAAAGAAACAGAGCAAGTTTCCAAGTTTTCTACACTTGACGGTTTATCAGAAACTGGAATTTCTGCCCTGAATTATCATCAAGGGTTAAAGATCATCATTATTACTTACGAATCTGGAAATATTGATCTTATTAAGGACTCAAAGGTTGTGAATATTCCAGCTATTGTACAAGCAAAAAATATAGCAGGATCACGCACTATCAATCATATCCAAATTTATCAAGATTATGCGTTTCTTTCTTGTGATTTTGGAATTGTAAAACTCAACCTCAAAAAGCAGGAAATTGCCGACACTTATTTGATTGGACCTAATTCTACTCCAGAGAAAATAAATTATTCGGCTATTTTTCAAGACACACTTTTTGTTGGGAACCAATTTACGTTATGGAAAGCTCCAATAAATCATCCAAACATCAATTATTACAAAACATGGGATACCGTACCGCTTCCTAGTACAATTTTTTCCGACTCTCTCCCTATTTCACACATGATTGCAATGGATGAATATCTTATTTTTAATGTGAGAAATCTCAAAAAATATAACAACAATAGACAATACAACTATAAAGAAGGTATTGTAGATTCCTTTGCCAATCATATTGATTTTGAAGTCCGTGGGATGAAACGGGCAGCCAATAATCAAGTAGCAATGAGTATTGGTTTTCATGGAATGTATTATGATAGTAAACTTGAAAACAGAGAGTTATTTTTTGACGATGGTAATTTACTTGTTTCAAATGTACTCAAGGATAAAGATGGTATAGGATGGGCGATGGATTCTCGAAAAGGTTTGATAAGGAAAAAAGATTTTCAAACAGACTTTTTCTCCCCAACGGGTCCCAATGCATTTGCTGTAAACAATATGGAATTTATAGACGAAACCATGTATATCAGCCACGGTGGAAGACTCCCTAATTCTTCTCCGAAATATAGTAGAGACCTCGCTTCAACATTAAAAAACAATCGCTGGACAAATCTTTCGCCAGATCATTTTAATATTAGCGATGTGATGTCCACTGTACCCGATCCCAATGACGAATCGATCCATTGGGTAGCAAGTTTTTCTAATGGTTTAGTAAGACTCAAAAATTTAGAAAAAGATACCATTTTTAATTATTCAAATTCGCCAATGGATGAACATTTATTGATCCCAAAATATAATGCCATTGTAGATGTTGATTTTGATAAAGATAAAACGCTTTGGATTGCTAACCAAGGAGCTTTTCATCCTGTAGTTTCCTTGAGTCCAGATGGCAAATGGACAGAATACACCTTTGGAAGCAGTATTGGGGCTACCAATGATATTCTCGCAATTGAAACCATGAGAGAGTCCAACCAAAAATGGATTATTGCGAATGGAACAGGAATCGTGGTTTTGGATGAGAAACAAGAAGGAAAAAATTATAGAGTAATCAATTCTTCAGCAGGAAATGGTAAACTAATTAGTAGCGAAATCAATTGTGTTACAGAGGATAGAAATGGGCAAGTATGGATAGGAACCAAAGCTGGTTTGAGTGTCATTACAAACCCTAATAGAATTTTTAGAAATCAAAATTTTGATGCAAAAGACATTCTCGTTTTCTTTGACGGAAATTATGAAATACTGCTAAAGGGTCAAAATATTTATGATATTGCAGTAGATGGAGGAAACAGAAAATGGTTTGCCACAGCACAAGGAGTATTCCTCACAAGTCCTGATGGAAAAACACAATTAAAGCATTTTACAGAAGATAATTCTCCGCTTTTTTCTAATGCAGTTTTACAAGTAGAAGTGGATCAAAAATCTGGAAACGTTTTTTTTGCAACAGATAAAGGAATTATTTCTTACAGAGACGAGGCTCAATGGGTAGAAGAGACTAAACGAGAAGTATTGGTGTTTCCAAATCCTGTGCTTCCAGAGTATCAAGGTCCAATAACTATTGATGGACTGATTGATGAATCGGATGTACGTATAGCAGATATGGCTGGAAGAGTCGTTTTTGAAGGGAAATCACAAGGAAATCGCTTTGTTTGGCATGGAATGACTCATGATGGAAGAAAAGCTTCTCCAGGAGTCTATCTTGTATATAGTATAGAAACTGAAAATGGTGACTTGACTGAAGTAGCCAAATTTGCCATAGTGAGGTAATACCACTGTTTACGGTATTATTTAATTTTATTCATTGTGGTAAAAGAAGCTTTTATCGCAAAGTGATCGGAAAGTTTTTGATCTAAAATTTCATGTTTTATACAAGAAAAATGATCCGGATAAAGAATATAATCAATCCTCAACGGAACACTCAAACCATGAAAAGTACTTCCTAAGCCCTTCCCTGCATCTAAATAGGAATCTTTTAAATTTTCTGAAAGTTGCTGATAAGTATTTGAGTGGGAAATATCATTAAAATCCCCAATGATAAATGTGGGATAAGGCGATTTTTTTATATGATTTTTAAGTTTCAGAAGCTGTTTACGCCTTTTTAGAATTCCCCTATTGAGTTTTCTAAGCATGGACCAAGATCTTTCCTTGATCTCAGATTCCTCAATATTTTGGGTTTCGTTGAGTAGATCATAATCTTTTTGGCTAAAGCGATAGGAAGATAAATGCACATTATATACTCTAAATGTATCTTTTTGAATTTTAATATCTGCAAAATGATATCTTTTTAATCTCCCATCTTTTATAGGTACAATTCCTTGTTTTATCACCGGGAATTTTGACAATATGACATAAGAAGATCCCGATTTACCAGCATAAGGATATCCAAAATTCCAATCTCGCCAGTAAGTTTCTTGTAAACAGACGATATCTGGTTTTTCTTTTAGGACAAAATCACGAATTTGATCATGGTTATCATCTTCTCTATGTTTCTTTTTATACAGCAGACTTTTGGCATTAAAAGTCATTATACTAAAAACCTTCTCATCCTTATTAGGCAGTTCCCAAGAATTAAATTGATAGTACTGACTCACATTCCAACACAAAAACAATAAGGCAATATAATCCCACCAAAGCCATTTTACCTTAAAAATTAGCTTGATGAGTAAAAGAAGAAAAACACCCACCAAAACTGTGGGAAAGACAAAATGCAAAAGCGAAAAAGACCCTGAATACTCCAGAGGAATATACTTGATTAAAAAAGCTACGAGCACAAACAAGTAGAACATTTTCAAAAGAAAAAGAGCGAAAGCACGAAATCGTTTTTTCATCGCTTTTTTTGGTTTTTAAGAAATATCTCTTCCTCTTTACTCAGAGACGCTATTCCATGTTTACTTATTTTATCAAGGATTCTGTCTGTTTCCAAATATCTTTGATGTTTCAAATGATTATAATCTTCATCATTCTTTGGGACATCGTTTTGATATAGTTTTCTATTTTTTTGTGATAAAGGTAATACCCACTTATGAGCCCCAACAAGTAAAAGCCCTCCGAAAAAACCTCCTAAATGTGCCGCAATACTCACACTAGACATTGGGTTCAAAATGGGATATAAATGCAATAAAAAAACGCCCACACCCAATAACCAATAGGGAATTTTGACCGAACCAAAATAATAATTTTCTCTATAAAAATACCAGAGTAATGCTGTTGCTAAAGCACTTATTCCGGCAGAATTCCCTATTAAATGCGTAGCATTCTTTCCCCAAAAAAGAAAAAATAAACCTCCAAAGAATATCCCCACCAAAAAGAACTGAAGGATCATGGTGTACTTCCAGAATTTCTCTAAAAAAAGAACGAGAAATAAAAGTAATATCATGTTTCCATAAAGATGAAACACATCTATATGAATCAAGTGATAAGTAAAAAATTGATAAATCCTATAATCGGCATGTAGTGCAAATGGAAGTAGTACCTCCTGAAAAGAAAGTAAACTAACTGCTATGAGCAATAAAAAATATGCCCAAACCAAGACCCTAAATTGGAAGAAGGATTTTTTCTGAAACATTTTTTATCAATACAAATGGTTTCTACTTTTCCAATATCTCATAATTAGGAAACCAACAAGCATTCCACCCAAGTGAGCAAAAACGGCTACATTTCCTGCCGTACCCGAAAATCCTCTGTAAAGCTCTATTACTCCTATTATCGTTACAAAATATTTTGTTTTTATTGGAAATAGAAAATAGATATAGATATCAGAATTGGGATAAGTAAGCCCATAAGCCATCAACAAACCAAAGAATGCTCCTGAAGCCCCAATAGTTGGAACATTGATTAAATACATCTGCTCCATGAGATCTGTAGCTCCTTGAAGCTGAAAATACGTAATAATGAGATGAAAAAGCCCCGCCCCTATTCCCGTGGCAAGATAAAAAGTAAGGAATCTTTTGGGCCCCCATAAGTTTTCTAAGGTGTTCCCAAACATCCAAATAGTAAACATATTCATCACCAAATGCCAAGTATCTTTATGCATAAACATATAAGTAAACGGCTGCCAAATTTGGAAATGTTCATTCTCCCAATAATGCAAGGCAAAAAGATCCATAAAGCTAAAACCAAAATCTCCATCAATTCCGCTAGTAAGGTAAAGCCAAACGATCACATTAATGATGATGATATTTTTGATGATATTGGGTAATAGACTAAATGAAGTAGGTCTAAAATTGCTCATATTTTGAGTTTAAAATTGTTTTTCTAAGTCATGTAAATTCACCTCGACAAAGGTTTTCTTGCCATTGGGCGTGATGTGCCAATCTGGGCAACGCATGAGTTGTTTTACTAAATGATTCATCTCTTCGAGGTGCAATTCTTTACGGTGATGAATACTCATATTTTTAGCAAAAAGCGCAGCAATTCTATCATTCCTTTTGTCTTCCGACGGAATTTCTGAATGATAATCATCAAGCATTTGCTCTATAATTAACTCAATATCTGAAGTAGAAGTATCATAAGGAACTCCAAGGACTTCACAACCTTCATCTGTTATTTCGCCAATATCAAACCCTATGTTTTCTATTTCTTTTTTGATGGCTCTAAGCGTTTCTACCTGCTCTATGGATAGATCAACGTGTTGAGAAAAAAGCAATTGCTGAGAAAGGGTGTTTTTACTAAATTGTGATTTTCTAAATTGTTCAAAAAGAATTTTTTCGTGTGCTCTTTTTTGATCAATTAATAAAAACCCATTCTCTGTAGGCGAAACAATATATTTTTGATGTAATTGAAACAATTTCTGATCTGTTTCTTGGTTATTAAACAGCTTGTTGCTTTGTTCGTTTACACTTTTCTGGAGCTTAGATTCAGACTGATCTACTTGTAGAAAAGCTTGCCAATCTTTCCAACCTTGCTGTTCACTATTGGTATTTGTAGGGTACTTTGAAGCATGCCCATTTCCACTAGTTGTTTTTGGTTTTTGTTGTTCCTTTGCAAAAGGATTAAAAGAAGGATCTACAGTAATTGTTGGGTGATTCACTTCTGTTTTACTTCCATCCACAAAATGAGGAACTACATAGTCTTGGTTTGTTGTAAAATCTAGAGACGGAGCAATATTAAACTTCCCTAAAGACTTCCGAATACAAGATTTGAGAATAGAATAAATCACTTGATCATTTTCAAATTTGATTTCGGTCTTTGTAGGATGAATATTTACATCTATAGATTCTGCAGGCACTTCTATGAAAATAAAATATGAAGGATGCAGCCCGTCTGGCATAAGTTTTTCAAAAGCGGTGAGAATTGCATGGTGTAAATAGTGATTTTTAATAAATCTTTTATTGACAAAAAAGTATTGTTCACCACGTGTTTTTCTTGCAAATTCTGGTTTGGTCACAAAACCTGAAAAGGTCACTACTTCTGTTTCTTCTTCAATAGGAACTAATCTTTGGTTAAATTTTTTTCCAAAAATATTTACAATTCGTTGCCTAAAAGATGTAGCAGGCAAGCGGTACATTTCTTTATCGTTATGATAGAGTTCAAACTGAATTTGCGGATGAGAAAGAGCTATTCTATAGAATTCATCGAGAATAAAACGAAATTCCGTTCGATCTTTTTTTAGAAAATTTCTTCTTGCAGGGATATTATAAAACAAATTTTTAACAGAAAAACTGCTTCCTTTACTAAAGGATATTTCTTCGTTTTTGAGTATTTCTGAACCTTCAATTACTAAAGTCCTTCCTAACTCATCGGATGCTTGTTTTGTTTTTAGTTCTACATGAGCTACAGCCGCAATAGAAGCCAAAGCTTCCCCTCTAAAACCTTTGGTAGAAAGATGAAACAAATCTTCAGCTTTTTTGATTTTAGAAGTTGCATGACGCTCAAAACACATTCGAGCATCACTTTCATTCATTCCCAAACCATTATCCACAACCTGTATAAGGGTACGCCCAGCGTCTTTTACAATTAACTGAATCTTTGAGCTTTGCGCATCAACGGCATTTTCCATCAATTCTTTTACCACAGACGCAGGTCTTTGAATAACTTCACCTGCAGCAATTTGGTTGGCAATATGATCTGGTAGTAGTTGTATTATATTACTCATATAAAAACATTGTCCTGCTTTCGCTTATGGCACAAATATAAAGAATACCAAGGGATTTTAGTCTTGAAAAGACGTAGATTTTACACGGATCATTTACTAAAACATTTGCTCATTTCTCTCCCCTCATTATTGATGCTTAGTGAGGTATCGGTATGGGTGCTAATTTGGTTAATTTACTCTAAAGATGTTTTTTTACAAGTCGTCTGTTTTTTCGTCAATTGGACTCATGATAGTTTGCATCTTTACCTACCTTCTTTGTACTTCAATGAATCTACACAGAATACCTGTCGAGCTTTTATATAATCGTGGTAAATAGTAGGGTCAAATTTATAAAGACTAATAGTCTCGTCTCTAAAATACATCTTTTTTTTACCATCAACAAGTATCACACCTCCTTTAATGATAATCATTTCTCCATTCTTGTAGGAATTTTGTAAGAACTTTTGATAATGCTTAGCATAGCTTCTGTACCCTCTATATTTTCTATCTGATAATTGCAAGGTTAATACAGTGTTTTCATTGTTTTGAGAGCTGTCTAATTGACTACACATAGAGTATCTATCAGACTCAAAAATTCTTTTTCTTTTATACAAATGTTCTCCCCAGTACTCTGAAAAAACTATCACTTTAGTTGAAAGTACAAAAGAATCTTTTAATTCTTTATAAATCACTGGCTCAATAACACTTGATAAAAACAATTCAGATTGAATTTGTGGTGTAATTTTCCTCGAGTTGACACCATATTTATAAGTACATGAACTAATAACCAGGATACAGAATAATATTAATCTACTTTTGAATCCTTCCAATATAGAATTTTGTTTCAAATACTCCTTTTTCATTTACTTTGGATTTGATTTCTTTAACGGTACAACCGTCCTTCTTTAAGCTTTCCATAAGGTTAACCCCCGATACCGCAAATTTCTAATTTCCCGCTACTCGGGACAATGCGTGGACGCACTCAGAATCCGCAAATTTCTGATTTTCCGATACTCGGGACAAGTTGCAGAAACACAGATAATCAACCAAATTTACATGAATTATCGAAAAGTCATCAAACGTATAGTTCTGAATGTTTTGTTGGTATTTTCACTTAATTCACAATCAAATTACTGTATCAAAGAAACGAAAAAAGCAATGATTCTCGTCAATTGGACTCAAGATAGTTTGCACTTTTGAATCCCCGAAAACTTACCTCTAGTCTATAGGTATATCTTTAATTTTCCACGTAGGCACTTGATGAGGAAATTGAAAATTTACTGTCTTTACATCGATCTTATTGTGTTTATTTATAAATAATTTAGAGTCATCAAAATAGTAAATATAAAGAGTGTCATTTTTAAGAGGAATGTACCCAAAACACCTTTCCTCTTCATAGTAAGATGTAGGTAGTATCCAAATAAAATCATTAACAAGAAAAATATTAGTATCACTTTTTACATCTAATATCCATTGCATCCCGAAATCCTTTTGATTTTTATTAGCCTTTAAACTTATTAGTACACTATCAATTTTTACTCCTACTACATCATTCTTAAACTCTAATTCTTGATAAGATATAAGAATTGAGTCATTAGTTGGTGCTTCTTGAGAAAAAGATTTCTCACTAAAACAAAATACCAAGCAAAGGCAAATACAATAGCTTTTAAATCTAGGAAAACTCATAGCTAACTCTAATTTTTGAATTATATTTTTATGATACGTCCTCGCTACCGCCGATTTTATTAATTCTCAGGTACTCGGGTCAAAGCGCGGACACTATAGTTAGTAAAACCAAATTCACATGAATTATCGAAAATCTATGTTTCTCTTTTTTGACATTCGTACTGGTTACCAAGTACAACTTGACAGTAGCAACTTTTACTTTATTTTACTTAGCGGCAGCTTGGCGGGCATCACCAGATTAATTCTTTTTAGCAGATAGATTAACAAAAATAAGATTACTATAATAAGAAAAATGCAAACATAATAAAATAGTGCATCTTCTTTTTGATATAAAGATCTGTATTTTAGCGATTCTAATTCATTCATTAGCTTCTTATTTCGAAGCCAATTTAAGTGTTCTAATGTATTAATCTTATTATTTAGAATTGTATGATATTTCCTTGTATTTTCCTGTATATTTTCAGGAGGTATAGGATGATATTCCCAATCAATATTTGATATTTTGATATTAGGAGCGCACACATCAACAGTTAAATTACCTTTGTTATCCGATATATATAATACCCAAATACTATTTTGATTAAAAGATAAATCACATGATGTAACTTGAGTCATAAATAACATCGAATCAATGCTTATAGAATCACCTTTAAAAATCTCCAAAGGAGTTATTTTGTTATCAGGAAAAACCTTACATAACATAACATACTCTGAATTTTCAAAATAAGTTGATCGAGTCTCAAAATCAAAGCGTGTAGGCTTACAACTACATCCTAAAGATTGTACCGTTATAAAAATTAAACAAATGAAAATTGTTTTAGTTTTCATACTTACATAGGACTCTCGTGTGAAAACACTTATCCAATACACTACTGCCAAACTCATAAAAAATACTCCTTCTAGATTATGATATTTATAATTTCTACTCATTATTCTTCCAAATTAGTGTTTTTGGTTGAGACAAAGAAACCCACACTCTTTTACTACTTATAATCAGATAGTTGTAATATTTTAATATTCATACTGGTTCAAAGTACAACTTGACAGTAGCGATTTACAGTTTGCTATTCATTGGCGGTAGCGGGGGAGAATATAATAAATAGACTAATTTTTTTCATCATTTAGGGTTTATTATTTCTATAAAATCCAAAACTAGTAGAGAAATGGATGTTCTCTTTTTTATATTCACATTGTCACTTTTAAAAAACGAAATAAATTGACTGGAGTTGCTCACTTCAAAATCATACTTTCGATTTTGAACATCAATTCGATATACCTTATTTTTCTTCTTATCGACATATACAATTACATTCTCTAAACTTTCATTAATTTTCAAGTTACCTCCAACTAATCTACCATCCTCAATTAAAATTTTATCCAAACGTTTTTTAAATTTTGATCTTGTTTTCATGGCTAAGATAAGAAAAGTAATAGACCCTATAAAAGATAGGATGGTGTAATTAAATACTTGAAACAAAATTATTCCAAGTAAATTTAAGACTAACATTATCTTGAAATGATTAAAACTTTCACTTTGATTGGTAAACTCCATAATTAACCTATTCCTCTTATATAACTCTTTTAGTTGTTTTCCTGTTCAGACTACTGAATTTCAAAGATTTCAGTAGTTTGATCGAATATATTACTCCTTCTAAATTATGATATTTATAATTTCTACTCATTATTCTTCCAAATTAGTGTTTTTAGTTGAAACAAAGAAATTTACACTCTTTTTTTTATTAATTATCCGATAGTTATAATACTTCAACCATTCATACTGGTTCAAAGTACAACTTGTCAGTAGCGATTTACAGTTTGCTATTCATTGGCGGTAGCAGGGGAATTTTTCTAGAAACTTTTTATTATCTATTTCACGTATGACAAGTTTACATCTATTATTTTACTCCGAGTAAAGCCAACTTAACTTATTGCAATCATATTTCGCAATTACACCATTTAATTGTCTGATTGTTATTTCTTGGTCTATAAAATCAGTTTTTGATGGTAATATTCCATAAAAAACATAAAGGTTATTTTTGTTTTCATTACAAATAATTTCAACATTTTTTTTATTAATGTGAGAAACTGATTTTGCAATAAAATCAGAACTTAAATATATGATAACAAAATAAAGAGATAAGCAGAAAAATATTTTCCATATCTTATTTGTACCTAATAATTTAAAAATAATCAATACAATTATAAGGTAGAAAATATTACTTATTAGAACAACTTCTTTAAACTGAAAAAGGTCAAAGTGAACCCTAATAATTTTATCTGTGTACAAAATAGATATAATTAGTAAACTAAAAACTCTCAGGTAATTGATTAGGCTACTCTGTATTTGTATTTTAATCATTTTTATTCTTGTTTTCTGAGGATTCTTCCGATATGATAAACTTTAACGTATACCTGTTTTCTTATTAGATGGACTCAGGATCGTTTGCAGTGTTATCACACTTTATGCTGTCCAAATTATTCCAATCGAAACCTGATTCATTAATCATTATTAAGTTTCTTAATTCTGCTATTTCCTTTGAAATATCCACACAGGTCATTTGAGTGTCTAATACCATTGGATATGACTCAATTGCAGTATTATTTATGAAATGATGTGCTTCAAGCTCCCAATTATGAGTTATTTCGTTTTCTAAAAGACTCCTAGCTAAAACAAAATGGTTGTTTTCCAAAATCTCTGAAAACAAAATTTCATTTTTAGAATTATATATCGTTACACTATCTATTTTTATTTTTTTATAATTGATACTTAACCCAATAGAGTCTACACTACTAAATTCTTTATTTAGGAAAAAAGAATACTCTTTCTTTATTGCTTCGTTATCAAAATATATAAAAGACTCTATTTGAAATATTTTATTTGTTTTCTGATAAATTGACAAAGTGTAATTTTTATTGCTTTCAATTATCATTTTTTTAAAAAAACCATTAGAACCACTAGCAATCCCTTTCTCGACAAGACTATCATTAGAGAGATTTTTTTTAGAATAGAGACCGTACCCACCATCCGTATTTATGTGGAAAGCTCTTTGAAAATGGTCATGGTTGACAGGATGAATGATTTTTGAGCAATAGCGTAAATAAGGGGCTCGTACTTTTTCTTTACAAGAATAGAAAATAAGTAAACTTATCAAATAAAGGTAATATCTATTTTTTCCATTTAAATATCCAATAATACACAACACTATAAAGAATATTGAGATAAAGATAAATGAAAAAGATTTTATAAAAAAAAGCTCAGAATCCATAATATCAGAAAGTATCATCAGAAATAGAGGTATTGCTAAAATTACTTTGAGATATTTTAATAAATTATTAACTATCCTCATTTATATTGGCTTTTAGTTACTTAGACCGCTACGCCAATTTCTAATTTCCCGATTGGTCGGGACAAGGTGTGGACGCACCGATAATCAAACCAAATTTACATGAATTATCGAAAATCCATATTTCTCTTTTTTGACATTCATGCTGGCTACCAAGTACAACTTGGCAGTAGCGATTTAGGGTGTGTTTTTCATTGGCGGGAGCTGGGAATTTGAATATCGAACACCCCAATCAGACTTGGTCAATAGATATATCCTACGTTCCTATGGAAAAGGGATTTATGTATCTTACAGCGATTATTGACAATTATAGTCGTTATATTGTGGGTCATCAACTCTCCAATACGCTTGAAGCAGAAACTCAGACAAACCTTTTGGAACAATCGATTACACGATATGGTAAGCCAGAGATCATTAACTCAGACCAAGGATCTCAGTACACTTGTGAGAACTGGGTAAATTATTTGAAGCAACATCAAATTAAAATCAGCATGGATGGAAAAGGTAGAGATACAGATAATGCGTATATCGAACGCTTTTTTAGAACGATTAAAAGAGAAAAAATATACCTAAATCTGACCTCCAATGTATCAGAATTAAGAGAGATGATAGACGATTATGTGGATTACTATAACTATCAACGCTCCCATCAAGGAATTGAAAGGAGAAAACCAGTACATTTGTACCAGCAAGCGTCTTGAGAATTACAAAAAAGCCCCACTTCTTACGAAGGCTTTTTCGTAATCCTCAAGACTCACCGAAAAAAAAGAAGAAGAAAAAAATAATTATAAACCCAAATAAGGTGGTCTATCAAATTGGGAGTAGTACAACCGGCTACCAATTAAAAATTGGCAGTAGCGATTTACTGTGTGTTATTCATTGGCGGGAGCTGGGAATTTCCTAGAACCTTTTTGACTAAACAAACTGTGAAGTAAAATTTGAATAACTTACTTTTACTTCAAGTGATTTGAGCAGTCACCATACCAACCTGATAAATTACTCATTTTAGTAATAACCATATTGATAAATAGAGCCCTCTCCAGATTTTCCCAATTCTAACATTTTTTGGTAAAAATAATCCTGAATAAGTACATTTTGTTTATCCTCAAGCCATGATAAGATTAACTTTCTATTCAATATTTCTTCAACTTCAAAGGTTTGATACTTTTCAAGGCTATACAATTCGTTATCATTTTTTTTATTGTAGTATAACTTCGGTATTTCACCGTAAGATACATACTCTAGATAATCTTTAGAAAAAGAGAGTTTTGGCTCTAAAAACCATATCTTTTGAAAAAAACTTAATTTTAAGTACAAATTATAATAATTCTGTAAGATCATCAAATCTTCTTTAGAATTATTCTTATTTGATTTTATCTTATACAGCTCTTTTTCTGTGGAATAAAATCTCTCCATGACAAAATCATGATCAATAATATCACTATGAGTACTTAAATATTGAATATATTGATTCATTTCATAAAAAACACTAGGATTGTATAGTTCATCTATTAACAAGTTTGCTATCTCATATTTATTTGTTGAATCAACTTCTTCAAATTCATTTCCATTTAATACTAGGAAATAAAAAATATTTTTTTCTTGCATTTCACTTTTTTTAAAGTTGTCTTTACTTACCTTACGAATCTCATTAGAGTTACAGGAAATAATTAACAAAACGAATAATAACTTTACAAATTTTTTCATATCATTTTTTTCGAAGTTAATAATGACCTACAGCAGGCTTTTTCGCTTCCTTTCGAATATCAGAAGATATACTTTGAAGCCTCTTGTTGGCATTGGCGCTTAAGTTAGTCTCTAATTTTAAATATCCACCTGCATCATTAAGCCTATTAATAGCTTCTGTTACTGCTTCTGGATTAGAATTGTATAAATTAAGATAAGCTTTTCTATCGATTACTAATATACCGTTATCTCTACCTAAATTCTTCATATTTCCAACTACTTGATCCACTCCTTTATTGAGTTTGTCTAGATATGAAGAACTAAACTTATCGATATTTTTAGGATCCCAAGACTTCACTTCAATTGTAAAAGAAGTACTCTCAAAAAAGAACTTTTGATTGTATGAACCATCTGCATCATGAAAAGCAAAAGCATGAAACAAAGGGAGTTCCCCCTTATCTTTTCCTGTTCTAAAATCATACCAAGCATCTAGATTAACAAACATCGCAATATCTTCAGTTCTAGTTAATCCATAATACAAATATGAATTATCATTATCTGCTTCTATTCCCCCGCTACCGCCAATTTCTAATTTCCCGCTACTCGGGACAAGGCGTGGACACACCGATAATCAAACCAAATTTACATGAATTATCGAAAATCCATATTTCTCTTTTTTGTCATTCATGCTAGCTACCAAGTACAACTTGACAGTAGCAACTTTTACTTTATTTTACTTAGCGGCAGCTGGGGCATGATAGTTTGCACCATTACCCTTAATTCTATAATAATTTGTTAGCTTACGTTTTTTAAACTCCTTATCTTTACGTAGTTGATTTGTTAATTCTACCAATTTTTTTAAACCGATATTGGTGTGTTTGAAATCTTTGATGCGAATTGCTCTATTTTTATTAAAATCGCTAATGGTAAAAATAGTCAATGGTGGGCTTGATGGTAATATCCCGTCTTTATCTATAATTATGGTATCTAAATTCATAAAATAATTATTTTCATTCAACAATTTCTGAATTTTATAAATCACACGATTATCTAATTTATTGTATTCAGTCATCATAAACTTTGGATTTTTGTCACTTGGTAAATAAGATGTTATGGATAGTCCATGAGAATTAAAAATCAAATGCTGAAAGCATAAATCTTGCTCAATCTGATATGAAAAAAGTATATCACTCGAAATAATAAATTCATCTGGCTTCATATCTATGTTATAAGTTTTAACATGACAAGAAGATAAGAATAAAAAGTAAAATAATGTAAAATATTTCATAGACTTATCTTTTAATACCCCCGCTACCGCCAATTTCTAATTTCCCGATACTCGGGACAAGGTGTGGACACACCGATAATCAAACCAAATTTACATGAATTATCGAAAAGTCATCTAACATATCATTTCGAGCACTAGAGTATTTCCAATGATAGGATTTTTCGACAAGTAATGATACTGATAGATTCTACTCATCGTTTTTCCAAATTAATCTTTTTCACTGAAAACTAGAAACTCACATTAGTTTTTTTTATTGATTGCCCGATGGTTTAGTGTTTTTAAATACATACCGGTGCTCATGATAGCTTGCACCACGAACCCCAAAACTAGTGAGTATAACTTAATTTGCTTATCCGCTTGTTTCCCCTAAAAGATTTCTTGCCCAAGTTTCGACGCTGTCGCTAGGACTTTCATTTCTTTTGCTTGCCCAAAAGAAACGAAAAGAGCAATGATTGATTATCATTGTGATTCGAAAAGGGCACTTTTTGGAAGGTATTTTTTGATTAAAAATCAAAAACCATATTTGATTTTCTAAATTTCCTCCAAGGCTTCGGAAATTCTTAACGAAAATCAAATATTATACTGACCAAAAAGACATCTGCTCATTTCGGAACTGTTTGGGGGAAACATACGGATAAGCAATTAACTTAATATATTCTTCAATAGAATAAATAAAAAAGGAAAAGCTATACATATATATGTTAAGTATCTTAAGTACAAATTAATTTTCATACGTTTTTGATACTTAACTGGAATATTTCCATTTTTCAAATCCATTTTAATTCTTTTAATAGGAATACCCATAGGAGTATTTATATTTTCATAAGGAAATATAATCATGTACAATTTTGTTGTATTCTCTGTCACTCTAAAAATACAAGCCAAAAGAAAAACTATAGGCAAGTATTTGATTAAAAAATCCATCTTAATAGCTATTTTTTACTGTAGAAATTGTATTTAATATTTCAGCTTTATCAAATGACACTCCACTTTCAGAATGAACTTTATTAATTAAATAATTTACTGCTTTTTCAACCCCCCGCAACCGCCAATTTCTAATTTCCCGATACTCGGGACAAGGCGTGGACACACTGATAATCAAACCAAATTTACATGAATTATCGAAAAGTCATCTAACGTATAGTTCTGAATGTTTTGTTGGTATTTTCACTTAATTCACAATCAAATTAAAACAAAAAAAGCAATGATTATCAAAACCATTGCTAATATTTACAGAAGCTAAACTATTGTTCTAAGAGTTTAGCTTAGCTAACATATCTTGAAAGTCTTTCACATTTCGAGGGTTAGAAAAGTATTCATTTATAGGACGAACCTTTTCTTTAGCAAATTTAACCCCAGCCTCTAAATCCTCTTTAGTAAGCCTAGGTTTACCTGCTAAGTCTTTAGTTGATTGAGCTATATGCTGTTTTACTATTTCTTTATAAATGTTACTCATAACAATACAAATTTACGAATATTTTCTAAACTGAGGTAATTAAAACAAATTGATAATCTTTACTTCTTTTGGAGTTAAAGAACTCTACATCTTTAACTACGCTTTCATCAAACACTCTATTGTCAATATCTTTCTCTTGTATATGTCTATCATTTGAATCGACTGTTTCAATTAATTCAATTTGTTTTTTTAATGTTCCTCCATATATCTTAAACAATTTTTGAAGCTCGTCAATATTTGCTGATATTTTTCTTAGATAGAGAATATGTTTATGCTTAGTATTTCCGAAAAACAAAACATGAGCGTTGTTATTAATACTCAAGAAGTTTATCAAGCACTTAAAAACCGTTGCAAGAACCTTGCTAAAGTCATTATTATTTACATCTGATTTATCATTAGTTCTCCTTGTTCCATCTATTTCAGTTTCAATATTTCCAAAGCCTAAATTATAGGTTTGGAGATTGTCAATTGGAGAAAAAGCTACTTGCTTAATAATCTCATGCTCTCCAGTACTGATAAACGAATAAAAATATATATCATCAACAATTCCATCAAAGGAGTATGTATAAGCGTCTTCTAAAAATTCCATATAAGCAAATATAACTCAAAGGGATCATATTTCTCTGCATTGTCACAACGAACAACACCCTATCTTCGGCATAAACTTCTCCCCTGCCAAAGCCAAGCTTTTTATATCATGAACCTTGTAATTACCTGCACTTTAAATGCATCTACACCCTGCTCTGTATTGGGCATTCTCAGGTTTTCTGTTTGTATCTATCTTGTAATTCGTGAAGCTCTGATTTGATTAAATCCCGTGAATTTTGGATTCTGTTTTTTTGAGTTGTTTACTGAGTTTGACAAATCACTACGTCGACAGTTGTCGCCCCAATTTATTTGCTCTCTTGCTAAGAAAATTTCCTAGAACCTTTTTTTACTCGAATAGGTTACCTGAGAAAAAACCTATTTTACTACATTTTATCTGTCAATGATTTACGAATTCAACACCTGTTTTTTTTGTCAATTTGACACATGATAGCTGGCATCAATAACTATATAGAATCCAAAAAGAAATTATAAAAAGTGTGATTAAATTTAACACAAGAAATCTATAATTATCCTTCAAACTATTTCGCTTTAGATAAATCATGAGAAGAATCCCTAAAACTATAATCATAAGATTAACTGGTGCCAATATATAAACATAATTTATCAATATTCCAGAGCGGATCCAGTTTATCATTTTAATAGTTTCTGGAATAATTACTAATACAATCATAAATATATTTACAATAGATAATATTTGGTTATACTTCCTCATTTCTGTTCATTATTTTGTATGTTCAATGGAAATTGAAACCTATTTACCCACCTAATGAAAGAGTACCACTACTTCATTCCTTATTTAAACACTAGATATTTACTGTTAATTTATTCCGATTTATTTTTATTCTTTTAGTAAATACTTTTAGCTTGATCTGTTTCCATTATTCTCTGAAAAACTTGGTTATCATCGACTGGTGCGCTATGTGCTTCTAATCCATTTTGTTCCCAATTCTGATAATCAGAGTTTGCATTTCTACTCCAAATACAGTACTTCCATCTATGGCCATTGGCTGCACCCATCTGCTATTGTCATTTACATATACTGACTTGTAGTTGCTTTCCCTCCTTATTTGCCTGTATCTAGAAATTTTTCCTAGCATCTTTGTATTCAAATAGGCGACCTGAGAAAAAAATTATTTAATTAAAAATCAACAATCTACATGTAAATTATTTGTTTTATCGTCAATTGGACTTATGAAAGTTTACAGCTAAAGTTCTGCAATAAAATTTACAGTTTTTTTTTACCCAATACTGAACCAATAAAAAAAGAGGCTGTCCTTAATGTCGGGACAGCCTCTTGTTAGGTTTTATTACTTACTGTTCTTTTTTAATTTTTAATGCATCTTACTGGAACTACTGAAAAATTAGGTGCAGAATTAACATTAGTATAAGTAGAGGAAACCAAACCGGCTGCCCCTGGTTTTCCTCGAAAAACTGCATTAGTATGAAAAGTTGGTGATGGGGTGATACCTACATTCGCAGTAACATGCAAATATAGAGCACCGAAATCTTCACTTCCAGCTGCAGGGAATGAAGGTAAAGTTCCTGAAGTTGTAGCCACATTTCCTGTTACGAATGGTATCTTTAAGAAAAATCTATTGGCATTACCTGGTATTGTATTATCCCATGCCCCTACATAATGCGCATTAACACTGTTGACCCCGACAACATCTATCGCAAGTTCAAATGCTCTAAGTTCATCATGCCATTCATCACGTGTTGGGATTCTATATCCTGTAGGGCAAGGATCCCCCCCCGAAGTATGAGAATTGTAAGACTGACCAGCAGCTAATGTTGCATGTGTTGTACTCCAAGTAATAGCAGGAGCTGAGTTTGCACCGTATCTAAATAAACAACCATAAGCCATATTGTCTGTACCTGATATCGCAGCTCTAGATGCACCAAGGTTTCTATCCATCCATACTTTTCCTGTGTATGGAGAGGTAACATCAACTATCGTTGTTGCTGAAGTACTTAGGCAGGATGCTACATTTGTAACAGGAGGCGAGACAACTCGAGTAAGAGTACAAGTTTGCCCTCCTAAAGTGATACTAAAGCTCGCAGTTCCAGAAGTAGCTGATGTACCTACTATTGAAGCTGTTACTGATCCATTTCCATTTGCAAGTGTGTTTGCTGCTATTGTTAACACTAAGCCTGTTACTCCTGTGGAGTTCGATGTAATGGTATTAAATGCTTGTCCATTTCCTCCAGTATAGCTTATTGACGAAGAAACATTTGCAGCTGCACCTTGTGTTATGCTACCTGAATGTGATGCAGTATTACAGCCTAAAGTTGTTACTGTAGCTGGTGGTGTTACATTTCTCTGTAAGGTACAAGTTTGCCCTCCTAGGGTGATATTAAAATTCGCAGTCCCTGAGGTTGCTGGAGTTCCTGATATTGTAGCAGTTACTGATCCATTTCCATTTGCAAGTGTGTTTGTTCCTATTGTTAACACTAAACCTGTTACTCCCGTTGAGTTAGCCGTGATTGCTGTGAAATTACCCCCATTTCCTCCAGTATAATTTATTGATGAGGAAACATTTGCGGCTGAACCTTGTGTCATATTACCAGAATGTGATGCTCCTGCACAATCTAAACTTGTAATAGATGGTCCTCCTAATTTACCTAAGCATGTCCAAATTGGAGCTTGGGGAGTCCCTGTATTTATTTGCAGACAATTCTCTGTAGTATTATACAACATTAGTCCTGAGGCAGGTGTAATAATTGTATTCCTCTGTGCTGTAGTCATTCTAGGAGGTAAAAAACCTCTGGTTGTTGATTCTAAATGTAATGCTGCTGAAGGATGCGTATTAGTTGTACCAATCCCTACTTGTGCGGTTGTACCTATTGTAAACAATAAAAATATCCAAGTAAATGTACAACAAAATACAGATAGCTTAAATGTTTGATTTTGAGCAATGTGTGTTTTCATAATTAATTTTTTTAAATACTAAAATGTATTTATTTTAAGAATATTAATAAAACCAAACGCAAATATAAGAATATTTTTTATATTATACCATTTACGGCTTGAATTTTTAAAACAACACCCCATTTTTCCTTCTTCAAATTGATAAGCATGCTTTAGTGTACTACTCCCCAAAAGACAGACCATTGTCTTATTTGATAAAAGTACGTAAATTAGGAGATATGAGTACAAGAAGACAAAGACGTAAATTCGATTCCAGTTTCAAAGCCAAGCTTTATACATCATGAACCTTGTAATTCTCTGTACTTGAAATATATTTATGCCCTGCTCTGTATTGAGCTATTCTCCGGTTTTCTGTTTGTATCCATCTTGTAATTCGTGAAGCTCTGATTTGATTAAATCCCGTGAATTTTGGATTCTGTTTTTTTTGAGTTGTTTACTGAGTTTGACAAATCACTACGTCGACAGTTGTCGCCCCCGTTTATTTGCTCTCTTGCTAAGAAAATTTCCTAGAATCTTTTTTTATTCGAATAGGTTACCTGAGAAAAAACCTATTTTATTACATCTTACTCTTCAGTAACTTACGGATTAAGTCGCCTGTTTTCTTGTCAATTGGGCTCATGATAGTTTGCACGATTACCTATTTTCGACACACTCACTCTCAAAGACAACCCGATCAAAATCTAAAATACCTACAATGTCATAAATCTTCACCTTACGTTTTTTGAATTTTCTTATTTTGCCATCTTTATTGAATATTGGAAAATAATGTTTTTCATAAGGATTATCATCTCGATATATAAAACGAATCTTAATTGGATAGTATGCAAGCCAACAGTCTTTACAATTACCTTCAAAATTTATTGAAATTTCGGATCCACCATCATAATTTCTGAGAAACGAATAACCTGACTCGGTAAATTTAATGAGTTCCTCATGAACACCATAATCCATTACTTTTGCAAGTTTAAACACACTACTAAATTTTGGATTTAAGATACCTTGACAACTGCGATCAGGTTTATAAATAAATTGATGTATTTGACCTTCTACTAAATTATACTCAGTAAAAAATAAACCTTCTATTGTATCTAACTGTAAATATTGCCTAAATATGTTATGACAAAAAAATAAAAAAAATAATCTAATTACTTTGTACATGTCCATCTAATGTATTTATTCTAATAATATCTTTTGTGTTTGAAGATGTTGCTTTTACCTTACCTGGTCGATTACTTTCTAAAGTTGTACCAGATGGGTAAACAGCATTACCGTTTTCATCTTTTTCATGTTCATGTCCTGCCATATTATGAGAGCCTACTTCATGAGTTATTATTTCAGTAAAATTTAGTGTGCGATCTGATATGATATTTTCCACATTAGGGTTTATTATCACACCTTTTCTTCCACCACCAAATTCACCTTCTGCTCCAGTTGTAGAATTGCTCCCATATCTACTACTAGGTGCAACAGTAGCTCTAGAATTTTCTCCGCTAAAGTATTTATCAAATCCTTCTTTAGAATTATCAAACTCGTCAACTACTTCTGCAGTAACATCATACGTAACATTGACTGCATACCCCTTACCTTCATTATATTGACTTTCAGAAATAAATTCAGGTTCTACACCATTTTGTAATGGTTCTTTAATATATATAATTCCATTACCTGTAGTAAAATTATCACTAAATTGTTGTGTGTCAAAATTTACATTTAAACTTCCATCTTTAGTTTGAAGGAATAACTCAACATGTTTTACAATAGATAGATCCATAGTCCTATTACTATGATCAAGATTATGAACAACTAGTTTTTCAAGCCCTTCTAATTCTATTGCATGAATAACCATATTTTCAGAAAACGCATATGGCGAATTGTGAGGATATTTAGGAGCTAAAGGATCAACAGCAAAGAACCTACCTAATCTAGGATCATGCATTCTATATTTAAAGCTAATTGAATTACCTTCTCCTTTAATTTCATCATCAACTTCCTGTCCCTGAAATCCGAATCTATAACCCTCTGGTTGTGTTTCATACCTCCCTGGCATTTGTTCACTTTTGTTTATTTTATTGGTGTTCACCTGTTCGCTATCGCTCGGGTGCATTCCAAAGGGGTAGTAATCTGACAATATAGGTAAATATGAATCCACACACTAAAGATAAAGAAAAATCCTAATAATCGCCATCCAAAAATAGAAAGCTCCAAAAATTGTTACAAAGAAAAAACCACTTCCAAAAAAAGATTTGAAAGTGGTTTATGATATTCTTGTTAAAACTTGGTTTATCCTCCAAAGTCGTCAAAACGAACATTTTCTGGTGGTACTCCGAAGTCGTCACACATTTTTACTACGGCATTGTTCATCATTGGTGGTCCACAGAAGTAGAATTCTATATCTTCTGGGGCATCATGATGGTTTAGGTAGTTGTCTATTAAGGCTTGGTGAACAAATCCTACGAATCCGTCTCCTTCGTCGTTGATGTCTTTTTTCACTTGCCAATTATCTTCTTCCAATGGTTCAGATAGTACTAGGTGAAGTTTGAAATTCGGGAATTTTGCCATCAAATCTTCGAAATAGTGAATATAGAAAAGTTCACGCTTAGAACGTCCTCCATACCAGTAAGAAACTTTACGTCCTGTTTTCATGGTGTGGAACAGTTCATAAAGGTGAGAACGCATTGGTGCCATACCTGCTCCTCCTCCTACATAGATCATTTCGGCATCCGAGTCTTCATTGATAAAGAATTCTCCGTAAGGCCCAGAGATCGTTACCTTATCTCCTACTTTTCTTGAGAACACATAAGATGATGCAACCCCTGGGTTTACATCCATCCAAGCGTTTTTATCACGATCCCATGGTGGTGTAGCGATACGAACGTTTAGCATAATCTCACGTCCTTCTGCAGGGTAAGAAGCCATTGAGTAGGCTCTTTCTACTGTTTCAGGGTTTTTCATAACCAATGGCCAAAGTCCGAATTTATCCCATTCTGTTTGGAATTTATTAGGCTCTCCTGGGTGATCCGTTGGATGTGCTTCTATATCCATATCCGAGAATTTTATTTCACATTCTGGAATTTCTATTTGGATATATCCACCTGCTTTATAGTTCATATCTTCAGGAATTTCTACAACAAATTCCTTGATAAATGAGGCAACATTGTAGTTTCTTACTACGGTAGCTTCCCATTTTTTTACTCCAAATACCTCTTCAGGTACTTCGATAACCATGTCGTTCTTTACTTTTACCTGACAACCCAAACGCCAGTGGTCTGCGGCTTCTTTACGTGAAAAGTGTGGTTTTTCTGTAGGAAGAAGTTCTCCTCCTCCTTCTATTACCTGACATTTACACTGGATACAAGTACCTCCACCTCCACAAGCTGATGGTAGGAAGATTCCGTTGTCTCCTAGTGTTCCTAGTAGTGTTGCTCCAGACTGAACTTCGATTTCTTTTTCTCCGTTAATTTTTAGTTTAACAGGTCCAGAAGGAGATAATTTTGATTTCGCAAAAAGTAGTATTCCAACTAAAGCCAAAACGACTATTAAGAATACGATTACGGTTGTAATTACTGTAGCTCCCATTTTGTTTTTCTGACTTTAATTATAGTTTAATACCCATAAACGCCATAAATGCAATACCCATCAATCCTGTGATGATAAAGGTAATTCCTAATCCACGAAGTGGTGCAGGTACATTTGAATAACGAATTTTTTCTCTAATAGCCGCAATAGATACAATGGCTAAGAACCATCCGATTCCTGAACCTAATGCAAATGTTGTTGCCTCTCCGATATTGGCATATTGTCTTGATTGCATAAAAAGTGCTGCTCCAAGAATCGCACAGTTTACGGCGATAAGTGGAAGGAAAATCCCCAACGAAGCATAAAGCGATGGAGAAACTTTTTCTACAATCATTTCAACGAGCTGTACGATAGAAGCAATTACGGCAATAAACATAATGAATGAAAGGAAAGATAGATCGATCGTTTCCATTCCTTCAATTCCTGTCCAAGCCAAAGCGCCTTCTTTCAATACATAGTTTTCTAGCAAATAGTTTACTGGAACGGTTACCAACAATACGAAGATAACGGCGGCTCCAAGTCCTACGGCTGTTTTTACAGATTTCGATACTGCCAGGTATGAACACATACCAAAGAAGTAGGCGAATATCATGTTGTCGATAAATATCGACCTAACGAAAATACTTAATAATTCTTCCATGGTTCTTAGTCTTCAATAAGGTTTTTGTTTCTCGAACGTTGGAACCAAATAATCAATCCTACCGTTACCAAAGCCATTGGAGGAAGAATCATCAGGTTGTTGTTCATATATCCCATAGCGTATAATCCTGTTTGCTCAGTAGCTGAACCGAAAATTTCCATTCCGTAGATTTTTCCTGAACCCAAAAGTTCACGGAAGAAAGCTACAATTACAAGGATAATTCCGTATCCCAAAGCATTTCCTACTGCATCTACTGCAGAAGATTTTACATCGTTACCCAATGCAAAGGCTTCAAGACGTCCCATGATAATACAGTTGGTAATAATCAGACCAACAAATACCGAAAGTTTTTCTGATACATCTGGTAAAAATGCTTTCAAAACTTCGTTTACAATAATTACCAATCCTGCTACTACTACTAGCTGAACGATAATTCTTATTCTCGATGGAATAATGTTTCTGAGTCCCGAGATAATCATGTTGGCAGCAATCAATACGAAAAGTACCGACATAGACATTACCACGGCTTGCTCCACTTGTACCGTAATGGCAAGTGCAGAACAGATTCCCAAAACTTGAACCGTAATCG
Source organism: Flavobacteriales bacterium (assembly GCA_025210805.1). Classification (NCBI taxonomy): domain Bacteria; kingdom Pseudomonadati; phylum Bacteroidota; class Flavobacteriia; order Flavobacteriales; species Flavobacteriales bacterium. The sequence goes on along the minus strand of JAOAQX010000032.1, from coordinate 104,316 downwards.
GGTTATTATCGTTTAGGGGGTCTATAATTAGTTTTTTATAATCACTCATAATCTGCTTACTAGTTTAGTGATTGAAAATATTGATAGTATTTCTCAGCCGTTCTATTGAACATCTCTTCAACTCCTTTAGAAGTAATAGTACCACCTGTGATGGCATCTACTTCGTAGGCGTTTTGAGCTCCCAATCCTGTTTTTACAACAATCACTGGTTTGTCAATTTTCTCACCGATATACTGCTTAGTAAAGAGTGGAGTTTTGATCTCGGCTCCTAGTCCTGGAGTTTCTCCTTGGTGATCAAAACGTACTCCGAAGATGGTCTTTTTATCAGATTTGATAGACATATAACCCCAAACTGGACCCCAAAGTCCTTTTCCGATCATGGGAATTACATAAAATTTCTCACCTTCTTTTTCACAGATATACAAAGGCAAGTTTCTATCCGCCTCTTTGATATCTTTATCTCTATATTCTTTTCGAATATTTACTTTAAAAGCTTCTACTGTAGCTTTGTCTTTTCCAGAAATTACAAGAGCTTCTTTTACATGTTCTTTGTAAAGAGTTTCGGCATTTTCACGACTTGCTTCTACACCGATGGCTCCAAGGATATCCATACGTTTTTTATCGTCTTGGTTTTTCTTTTGCATATCTTTTAGTCCCATAGATAGCGATGCCAAAATGGCTCCTACTACTACTACAAGAACAAAAGCAAAAACGAAGGTAAACGTACTACTGTTTTTATCTACTGCCATAACTTATGCTTTTACTCGTTTTAGACGTTTTGTCACATTAGATTGTACCACATAATGATCAATCAATGGTGCCATGATATTCATAAATAAAATAGCCATCATCATTCCTTCTGGATAGGCTGGATTAAGCACACGGATAAGCATTGCAAGAAGTCCTACAAGGAATCCATATATCCATTTTCCAGTTTCTGTTTGTGAAGCTGTTACAGGATCTGTTGCCATAAATACAATTCCGAATAAGAATCCTCCAATTAACAAGTGTTCAAGTACTCCTGTCATCATCAAGGCATTATCTTCATTTCCTACGGCATTCATAAGAGCAATCATCAATGTTCCACCAATAAGGCTAGAAAGCATGATTTTCCATGAACCAATTCCTGTGTATATAAGTAGCATTGCTCCAAGGATAATTGCCAAAGCTGAAGTTTCTCCTACTGATCCTGGTATAAACCCAAAGAACATATCTGCAATAGATGTACTTTCGATGCTTCCATTGTTTGCCAATGTTCCTAATAATGTTTCTCCTGAAATAGCATCTACTCCATAAGCTGCTGGATTATCTCCTCCTGCTACCCAAATTTTGTCTCCAGACATTTTTGTTGGATAAGCAAAAAACAAGAAAGCACGAGCGGTAAGTGCTGGGTTTACAATATTCATTCCTGTACCACCAAATACTTCTTTACCGATCACTACGGCAAATACTACGGCTACCGCTAACATCCAAAGTGGAACATCAACAGGTACAATCAACGGAATAAGCATTCCCGATACTAAATATCCTTCATTTACAGAGTGTCCTCTTTGAATCGCAAAAGCAAATTCAATAAAAAGTCCTACTCCATAAGATACAATCAACAATGGAAGTACTTTCCAAAGTCCAAACATGAAGTTCTCCATTAAAGAAGCTTCTGTTCCCAAGGCTGCATGATGCTGTAATCCTACATTGTACATTCCAAACAAAAGTGCTGGAATCATAGCGAAGATTACGGTTACCATCGTACGTTTTAGATCAATACCATCACGGATATGCGACCCTTTGTGGGTTACATGATCTGGTACATAAAGTAGCGTTTCTATACCTTCAAAGGCGGGCATGAATTTTTCCCATTTTCCACCTTTTTCAAAATTAGGTTTTACGCTGTCGAGTTGTTTTCTAATAAATTTCATCCTAGCTTAACTCTTTTTTAACCAAATCTAATGCTTGACGAATAATTTCTTGCACTTCTATTTTTGAGGTACAAGCAAACTCGGCTAAGGCAAAATCTTCAGGGGTTACTTCATAGATTCCCAATCCTTCCATTACTTCGATATCTCTGGCAAGGGCAGCTTTTATCAATTGTACTGGATATACATCTATTGGGAAATATTTTTCGTATTCACCAGAGACCACAAAGGCTCTTTCTTCTCCTTGTAGATTCGTATGGAATGAGAATTTCTTTCCTGGCATTAACCAAGATAAATACGTTCTCGATAAACTATACTTTTTAGGATTTGGTGTCGTCCATCCCATGAATTCATGGTGATTTCCTTCTGGAATTACGGTGAGTTCATGACCATAGAAATTGATGGCGCTTTCTCCCTCAAGTTTTAGTCCTGTAAGAACGTCTCCAGAGATCAAACGAACGTTGTCTCCTTTTACTTGATTCCCCAAAATATCTTTTACCTGTGCTCCTTGAATAGCTCGGTAATACTTTGGTTCTTTTATTTCTTCACCACAAAGTGCCAAGATTTTAGTAGCATCGTATTTTCCATTCATCATGGTTTTCCCAATCGCTACAACACCTTGAGGATTCGTGTACCAAACAGTTTCTCCTTTGTTGATAGGATCAAGCTTATTGATTTGAACTCCATTATTCCCTGCAGGGTGCGGTCCACTAAAAGTGTTTTTTACCACTCCTTGAGCATTGGTAAACACTGTAGAATTGTTTCCTTTACCTTTTAGGTTTAAATGAACTTTTCCTGAAGTCAATTTCGCCAATACATTCAATCCCATTTGGAAAGCTTCGCTTTCACCTTCCACCATAAAGCTTTCGTCTGCTGCCAAAGGAGCCGAGTTGAATGCTGAAATATTGATGTTTTTAGGAACAAAAGCTGGGTCGGCAATTACAGCATAAGGTAGCTGTTTTATCATTGGCCAAACTCCAGATTTTAGAAGGTAGTTTAGAATGTCTTCGCGCGAGCTTGTTTCAATGTTGATAGTACCTAGATCTTCAAATTGATCCTCTGCGTCTGCTTTTATAACAATTTCCATGATCTTCCTTTTGGCACCACGTACAATTTCTTGGATTTCTCCCGAAACTGGTGATACAAAATTCACATCCGGTACATTTTTGTCATAAAAGATGGGTGTTCCGACATTCACTTTAGCACCTGCCTTTAAATGAAGTTTTGGTGTAACTCCATGAAAATCGTCAGGTCTGATAGAATAAACCGAAGAACGTGGAGCTTCCTCCATTTTCAGTTCAGCTTTTCCTATCATAGGAATATCAACACCTTTCTTAATACGAATCTCTCTGGACATAATCCTTGCGTTGATTTTATGTTTTTGTTTTAAATTGCAAATGTAAGGTTTCGTAAGTTCTTGTAAAAGGGATTTTGTTATTTAGATTCATTCTATATTACACCATCATTTACGCACCAAAACACTCTAAGCCACTTCTTTCCCGAAAAAAATAGCTAATTTTATATGCAACAGACAAATATCTATAATTATGCAATATCTTTTTATCCTACTTTCAATGCTTTTTCTGGCAGGGCCTCCAATGCAGCTATTAGCTCAAAACTGGGAACCTTTTCCACATGAGAGGACTATGTTTGAAATTCAGAATTCTGCAAAACATTTTTATTTACCTCTAAACAAAAATGGTTTAGATAGTTTTAAATCCATTTCTTATTCAAACTTTTACAATCATTTAAAGGATGATGTTATAAACAATTTTATTGATTCAGACCCTTTAACCGCAGAATGTGTTTCAAACGGTGAGTGGCAGAACTTTTTTTGGCTAGAAACTTATCATTGGCAGAACAAAAAACTAAACCTTACTTCAGGAAATAAGAGTATAATTATAGATTTTTACCAAAACTCTTCGTTTAATATATCAGGCACAAACTACTACTCATCATTAGATAGTCTTTATTCAAATGGAAATGACTCTTTAGCACTTTTTAGGATTTATCATTCGGCTTCCAACAATGTTATAATTAACTCTGAGGTAATCTTATCAAAATTAAAAGGCATCATAGAAATGCCTATTACTAAAGCATTTCCCATTATTTTAAAAGCACAGTGGAAGGGAAAATTGGAGGATATATATCCCTACAAATATGGTTTTCAATACTTAAACAATTTACATCATGCTGGTGATGAAATACATTATTATTATAAAGATAACGACGTAGAAGACGATTATTTCAGTACAAGCTATGTCAAAGTAATATACGATAACATAATTGTTGACACGATCAATCACAAGATAACAACCCAATATCAAGAATGGTCTTCACAACATCAATCATTTATCTATAATAATCAAAATTATGATACGGTTATTTATAATACTTTTCCAAATCCGAGCTATAAAATTACTCAATTAAGCCAAAATAAAGATTTTTTAGGAAAATATTATTTTTTGGATAGTAATTCTAGCTTTCACTTTTATTCAAGTTATAACACAACTCTTCAATCGGGAAAAGATATATACTTCTGGTATCAACCACATATTGGGTTTCAACAATATTTCACCAATGATTTTATGACAGATTCCGTTGATGCCGAAAAAAGGGTTGTTTATTCCAAAATAAATGGTGTTGAGAGCGGTATTCCTCTTCCTGACAGTATATTTATGGAATTATCTACCCAAGAACAATCCACACAACCCGAAATACGCATTATAAACAATCAAATTACCTTATTAAATCCAGAAAAATACCTCCGTGGAATTGTTTTGGACATTCAAGGAAAATATGTTGAAAATTTAGAGAAAAATGACCTAAATAAACCCATTGATTTTTCGGATAAAAGTAAAGGAGTTTACCTATTAAAACTAGAGGATATTGAGGGAAATATTGGGATCAAAAAGTTTATTATTCGTTAATCAAAATAATGTTTGATAAAAAAATTGAAGCCTCCATTTTTTCAACAAAAATGGAGGCTTTTTTTTAAGTTTCACAATTAAAACCAACTAAATCCAAAGCCAAAACCGAAAGTTATGGCATCTAGATGCGCTTCATTGGGCAAAAAAGCTCTTCCTAATAAAATTCTAGACTGCATACTTAAAGCAAAATTCTTTGTTTTGAAAAATTCACGCCCAGTACTTAAAGATACGGCACATCCGTAATGCCACTCATCACCCTTTTTGATATCATACAAGGCTGAACCATCTATTGACATTCCTATTCCCGCATGAATCCACCAAGAATCCATTAACCAATATTGAACTCCTGGCAAAAGCGCTCCAAAGTGCCGATCTCTTCCATTTTCATCGTAAATAACTCCTAATTTTGAGAGTGTTAATGCCGTATTTTCGTTTAGAAAATAACCCAATTTTAAGTCTGGAAAAGTGAATGAACCTTGAGATTTGTCAAAGCCTGTAGTTTTCTTACTATCAAAAAATCGGATATTTCCATATCCCAAAGAAAATTCCACAAGCATTCCTTTTCTTGTAGCTACTTTTACGGCAGTTTCTTGAGCTTGAGATTTAATTATGAACAAAGAAAACAATAAACCTATTAATACTTTTTTCATCTTTTTTTTCGTGTTTAATAATGATACGAGGCAAAGATGAAAATATCAAAAGAGTGAATCGTTCTGAATTATATTTTCGAACTTCTTTGATTTTTCGGGGAATCGTTTTTCTTTATAGGCATTATCGCCAAGCCATATTTTACTCTATTTATGAGACTTCACCCATTGGCTAGGTGACATATTTTCTTTTTTCTTAAAAAAAGTATTAAAAACACTTTTGGAATTATAACCGCTTTCAAAAGCTAAACCCAATAAGGTAATATGAGAATTTTCTGGTAAAATGGCTATCTTCTTAAAATATTCATGTCGGTAACCGTTTATAAATTCATTGAAATTCACCCCCAAAACTTCATTAATTAAATAGGATAACTTATTGGTGGTTGTTTCTAATGTTTCTGCAACCGTTGTCAAGTTTAAATCTGCATTTAGATAAGGTTCTTCTTTTTCAAAAAATGAAACCAAAGCTTGCTCTAATCGACCTTCTTCATGGGTATCAATAATCTTTTTAGTATACTTATCTTCCTTTCTAAACACCTTCACGCTTTCTTTTTGTAAAGAAGAGCTGTGAAGACTCTCGAAATCCTTGATTTTTTTCAATTTTTCGAACATTGGGTTTACTCGATAATTGATTACCTGTCCTCTCCTTTTCTCAATATATTTTTTTAGTAAAACAAAAGCTTCTTGATGATAATCACTATTGGCAAGAATGTATAAATGAAATGGTGTTATTTCAGAAATATTTTCATCTGCTTGCATCCATTCTGATAATTCATCTTGAGACAACTCAATACTTTCAATATGAATGCATTGATAAAGTTGTTGATATAAATCCCACTCTGGTGATTCTTGATAAGATTTCTTTAAAGTATCAAAGTCATTCATCAAAATAAGACAAAGAACCCTCAAATGATGTGCAATGGGAAAATGAGGATCTAGAACTAATGCTTCATTCAGAAAATGAATAGATTTTGAGTATTTTTTTTGATTATAAAAGGTATGGGCATGTGTATATAAGTTATTTTTTGAAATAGGATCAAGCTCCAAAAGACGCTTAGTATAGCTTTCTGTCTCCTCAAAATAACCATGTAAAAGATACAGTTCTGCCATTGCCTCAAGCCCATCAATATGATTAGGATTCACTTCCAATACTTTCAAGATATATTGATGAGCCAACTCATAGTTCCATTCTCCCCAAAAAAACCTCCCTACGATAGACAAAGGATATTCTGGAAGCGTAACATCAAGTGCTTGACCTTTTAGAAAATTTTCACCTGCTTTTTCCAATCCTTCTTGAACAGGAATATATCCCCACATTGCCAGCAAACCATAACATTGGAGATTTGCATAATAAGCTTTTGCGTATTGATCATCTAGCGAAATGGCACGATCATAATATTCAATAGCTTTTTTGAGTGATTCTGGCGACCATTTCAGTTGTTCAAATCTTCCTTTTAGGAAAAAATCATAGGCATCGATACTTTTTGTGGGCTCGGTTACCAAATTGTTTTGGATCTCAAAATATCCAAAATTATTCCTCACCTCCTCTGCAATCAGTAAACTCACCTCATCTTGAAGCTGAAAAACATCGAGAAGTTCTCTATCAAAATTTTTCGACCAATAATGTGTTCCATCTGAGACATCTATTAACTGAGCCGTAATTCTCACACGATTATTGGCTTTCCTTACACTTCCTTCAAGGATGGTTCCTACTTGCAATTCCTGTCCTATTTTACGGATATCGATATTTTTACCTTTATAATTAAAAGAAGAAGTTCGTGCAATTACTTTCATCCCTTCTATATAGGTAAGCGCATTGATAATCTCCTCGGTAATTCCGTCACTGAAATACTCATTTTCAGGATCTTTACTGAAATTCACAAAAGGTAAAACCGCAATTGAAATGTTTTCTCTCATAGCTTCACAAAAATAATGAGAAAGATGAGATTTTTTGTATCCAAATCATAAAAATTGACCTAATTAACTCTTTAAAATCAAAAAACATTTGAGATTCAAATCAAAATCGCTTTAAAGAAGTACTAAATTATAAATTCGATCGACTAAAAAAGCGCAACTACCTATGTTTGCATCAACAAAAAAAAGTAAAAAAATGATTAAAAATTTTCTTTCATATCCCACAGCTGTTTGTGTTATAAAAATGATGCTCTTGGTGTTAATTACGCTTCATTCCCTCAGCTTAGTTGCACTCCTATTTTTAAACCAAAATCCTTTTGATTTTCTTTGGGGTGGTTATATTGCTGATAAAAGTACTTTTATCAAACTAGAGTTTTTTGCATTGTTCTTTAGTGGAGCGATGTTCTCTATATTTCAATATTATATAAACACAAAAAAAGAGCAATGGAAGAGGGTTCTTTGGTGGTTCGTTCTTTTATTTGCTATTTATTTCTCTTTTAATATAATGGGAAATCTATTGGCTCGCACTTGGGTGGAAAAAATAATGGCAATACCCACTTTTGTACTCGCTGTGGCATTCTGGCGAATAGTAATCGAAAAGGAAACTTCAAAACAAAGGATTCAATTATAATTGTGTCAAACCATTTCCTGTTCTTAAACAGATAAGAAGTGTTTTACAGTTACAGTATTACATAATCTTAAAAATCATTAATGGGTGATCTTTGCTAAGTATTGCCCATTTTTTTGTTGGAATATTTTCTCGATCTTCAAATTTTCTTTCACAACTTCTTTTTCCAAATCTTCAAACGAAAGATATAACCAATAGAAATACAATCCTTCTATGTTTTTGTATTTCATCTGGTAAAGGATTTCTCCTGAATGACTTTGAGCTTCTTCGGGATTATCAAAAAGATAAGATAAAGAACATGATTCTATCAATATCTGCCCATTTTGAGATAACAAGCTCTTGAGTTTTTGCAAAAACTCAGGGAGTTTCTCTCTCTTTTCTGCAATTCCTAAACCATTCATCAACAAAAGAATGGTATCAAATGATTCCTGAGGTTGGTAATCAAAAATAGAAACAAGTTCTGCGGAAATATTCTGAGATAATAAATATTCTACGGAGTAAGGTGAAATGTCAATTGCACGAATTTCTTTCCCTTGATTTTTCAGAAATCTTGAATGAATTCCTGCTCCCGCCCCTATATCCAATATTTTTCCTTTGGCGATATTTAACGCATTTTTTTCATTGGGAGGAAAATCTGCATACGTTCTAAAAAGATAAGTTAGCGGAATTTCGTCTTCATCAAATTCTGGTGACAACACCCGTACTTGCGTAGGCACATCACTTTGAGCGTATTCCAAAATTGCTAAACCCATTGGGTCATTTGCTTTGTCTAAAATCATGTAATACCATTTACGGTGTTAAATTTACTGATAGGTATAACTATCGGCTTACGTCTCTTATTTTTTTGAAAAGATCAGAAGAAAACACAAAGTCTTCTAAGTCCTCGTTCATATCCTTTATGAGGTTATCTTTTGAGCCTTCCCAAGATTTTTTCCCTTGATTAATAAAGACAATTTGATCTCCAATTTGCATCACCGAGTTCATATCGTGTGTGTTTACAATGGTGGTCATATTATACTCTTGGGTAATTTCCATCAAAAGGTCATCTATCAAGATAGCTGTTTTAGGGTCTAATCCAGAATTCGGTTCATCACAAAAAAGGTATTTTGGATTTAAGGCAATGGCTCGGGCGATAGCAACTCTTTTCTGCATTCCTCCCGAAATTTCAGAAGGCATTTTTTTATTCACACCTTCGAGATTCACACGCTGCAGGCAAAAGTTCACTCGATCTATCTGTTCTTTTGGCGATTTTTTGGAAAACATCTTTAATGGAAACATAATATTATCTTCTACATTCATAGAATCAAACAAAGCTCCACCCTGAAAAACCATTCCTATTTCTTTTCGGATTTCTTTTTTTTCTATTTGATTGAGCTCTACAAAATCTCTATTATCAAAAAGAATTTGCCCAGATGTAGGTTCAAAAATCCCCAACATGGTTTTCAAGAAAACAGTTTTTCCAGCACCAGACTGACCAATAATAAGATTACATTTTCCAGGATGAAAAACGGTGGAAATTCCTTTGAGGACTTCTTTATCGTCAAAGGCTTTTTTTAAGTTTTTTACTTCTATCATAGTTTATCCCAAGAAAATATTAGTGATAATCAAATTAAACAAAATAATGACGATACTGGTATTGACTACTGCTTTAGTACTCGATTTTCCTATTCCTAAAGCACCACCAGAAGTATAGTATCCATAATAGGCAGGAATTGTAGCAATTAAGAAAGCAAAGAACACTGTTTTTATGAATGAATAATACACTTTCACCTCTTCGAACTGAAATGTAATCCCTTCTAAAAATGCAGCTTCAGGAACAATTCCTGTGGTAATTACTGCCAACCAGCCTCCTACCATCCCAAAGGTAATACTGAGGATGATAATAAAAGGATTAATCACAACCAATGCAATTATTTTAGGAAAAATAAGATATCCCGCAGAGTTGATCCCCATAATTTCTAGTGCATCTATCTGCTCGCTTATTCTCATAGTTCCTATTCCCGAAGCAATATTGGAGCCTATTTTCCCTGCAAGTAATAAACTAATTATCGTAGGTGAAAACTCCAAAATCATCGATTCTCTTGTTGCGAAACCTACCAAATACTTTGGTATCAAAGGATTATCGATATTCGATGCAGTTTGAAGCGCTAGTACAGCACCCACAAACAAAGAAATAAACAAAACAAATGGTAAGGAACGAATTCCAAGCTCATACATTTCATAAATAATCTGCTGATAATACACACGTTTTTTCTCGGCTGGTGCAAAAGCCCTTCTGATCAAGATACTATATCTTCCTATTTCCCCTAACAATTTCATAAAGCTAACTTTCGTATTCCTATGGTTGTTTTTGTTATATTTGTTTGCTAAATTTCAAAGTTATGAACAAAAAATCAATCGTAAGGTTTTTTTCGATATTCACACTAATGATTCTTCTAATGGCATCATGCAAAGTAAGTGATTGTGGGTGCCCTGGAACAGCAACTGAAGTAGAAAAAAATAATACGGAGAAAAATATATGCTAAAAAACAATTTGTACGGTTTAATCTTGGCAGGAGGAGTAGGATCTCGTCTGTGGCCAATAAGCACCAAAAATTGCCCAAAACAATTTGTAGATGTTTTAGGTGACAAGGAATCTTTGATTCAAAAAACCTACAACAGACTCGATAAATTTGTGGAAGCGGATCAGATCTGTTTTCTGACAAACGAAAATTATACTTCGCAAATTATCTCAAGCTTAAACCTCAACAATAAAAAGACCATTTTTGAGGAACCCACTATGCGAAATACTGCACCTGCTTTGGCCTTGGCATCTTATAAGATTTTCAAAAAAGATCCAAATGCTATTTTGCTCATTTGCCCTTCTGACCAGCTTATACTGAATGAAAAGGCGTTTGAAAATGCGGTAAATCTTGCAGTAAATCATCTTCAAAACAACGAGGATTTAGTTACTTTGGGGATTCAACCAGATCATCCAAATACGGGATATGGCTATATCAATTATAGCTCGGAAACCTTTGGGATTGCTGATGTAATAAAATTTACAGAAAAACCTAATGAGCAAAAAGCACAAGAATTTCTAGAATCTGGAAATTATCTTTGGAATGCGGGAATTTTCCTTTGGAAAGCCTCCTATTTTGTTTCTTTGGTGGAAGCTTATTTACCAGAAATAGCTCAATCTTTTCAAGAGAATATGGACAAGCTTAATACTGATGCCGAAAAAGACTATTTAGCAGAAGCTTATCCAAAATTTGAAAATATTTCTGTGGATTATGCCATTTTGGAAAAATGTGATAATGTGAAAGTCATTCCTGTTGATATGAATTGGGATGATTTAGGAACTTTTCGAGCGATTGAAGCACATGTAGCATCAAAAGACGGAAACAATACGGTAATTAACACCAAAAGATTCCAGAGCGAAAAAGCCGAAAATAATTTTGTATTTTTAGATCATCAAGAAGATGTTCTTTTAGTAGATGTAAAAGATTTGGCCATTTTAAAGGGGAACGGAAAACTCGTTATTACTTCCAAAGAAAAACTGGCTGATCTAAAAAATATCGCTAAAAAATACGATATGAATTAAACCTTCGTCTTTAATAAAAGATGAAAGATTAAAATAATAATACAAAGATGGAAAACCTTCCTGAAGAAGAAAAAAAATTAGAAAAAATATCAGACGAAAAACAAAAAGAATCTGCGGAAGCGGCAAAACAATCCTACCGCAGTTTTCTTACCAATATCGTGGAATATTTTCGAGAATTATTAAATCTTAATCTTGGAGCGGATAAAGTAGCCACTATTGAGCGGATTAAAAGTGATATTGATTTTAAAGGTGCCACAGTTTGGATTCTAATAACGTCTATCTTTGTTGCTTCTATTGGATTAAACTTAAATTCCACAGCAGTAGTTATTGGAGCCATGCTTATTTCTCCATTAATGGGGCCTATTTTGGGAATCGGACTCTCTGTAGGAATCAATGACTGGGGAACTTTAAAAAGATCGTTAAGAAACTTTGGTATTGCCACATTAGTTTCTATTATTACCGCTACGGTGTTTTTTACCATCACTCCTTTTAAGGAAGGAAGTTCTGAACTCTTAGGGAGAACCTCTCCTCATTTTTATGATGCTCTGATTGCCTTCTTTGGTGGTATTGCAGGGATTATTGGCGTAAGCCGAAAAGAAAAAACTAATGTGATACCTGGAGTAGCCATTGCTACCGCTTTAATGCCTCCTTTGTGTACCGCAGGTTTTGGTTTGGCTACTGGTGAATGGAGATACTTTCTAGGGGCATTTTATCTGTATTTTTTAAATGCTTTCTTTATTGCTCTTGCCACTTTTCTGATTGTAAGACTCTTACGAATCCCAATCACTACTTTTATTGATCCAAAAAAGGAAAAGCAATTTAAGCGTTATATTGCTATCTCTACTCTTTTGATTGTGCTACCAAGTAGTTACCTTTTTTATCAAGTAATGCAAGAATCCTTAATGGAATCTGCGGCAAATCAGTTTGTAGTTGAAGAAATAGAATATGAAGGTGCAGGAATTGCTAGTACGACCTTTAATTACGAAAGAGAAGGACAATCTGTTCTAGATGTTGTTTTGTTCGGAAATCCAGTACCTAGAGGAGTTATAAAAAAGTGGAAAAAAGATCTTGCAAAAGAATATTCTGAAGCTGAATTAAGACTCAATATCATTCAATCGAAAGATATTTCAGCAGATATCAAAGAGTTTAAAGGAAAGTTAGAGTCTGTAAAAGCAGATTTATATAAGGACCTACAAGAAGAAACTCTTGCGAAACTGAAAGCCAGAGAAAAAGAGATTGAAACCTTAAAGGAAAAACTTGCTAAATATGAAAGCGAAGAAGTACCTTTTAGTAATATCTCAAAAGAACTACAAGTAATAGAACCTCAAGTAATCTCTATTGCTTATGGTAAAATGATAAACGATTCTGATTTTGAAACAAAAATCCTCACGTTTGTTGTGAATACTTCTATTGAGGAGGTAGAAACGATTCCTAGTATAAAAGAGAAAATTGAGAAATGGTTGAAAGCTCGAGTTGGCTCAGATCATATTCAAGTTATTTTGCATAATAGTATTTAATTATCAATAAAGTCTCGTGTATTCAAAAACACGAGACTTTATTTTTATATCTACTCGATAGTCGTTTTTGTAATACCTAGTCTTCTTTTAAATAGAGTTCTAATTTTTTCATAATTATTAGAAATTCTCTATCAAAAAATTGAGCCGCATTTACTTTTTTACTCCCATACTTTGTGGTTATAGTATATTCGTATTCATTCGTTGAATCCCAAAGAATCCTAGGTGAATATGCTTTTATTTTCATCTCAAAAATCATCAATCTTTTAAGATCCATTTCACTTAGTGCTTTTTTCTTAACAAATTTATTATTCTTCAAAAACGACCCTATGATTCGGTCTTCTTTATAACTAATATTTAGTTGGTAATTCGTACTACCAAAACAGCCTATTTCATCGTATTCAAACTGAACATTTTCTTTGGCGTCTATACTTTCTTTCACCCATGAAGAATCTAAAGAATAAACAAAATCTGGACTCGAAAAAAACTTCATTATCGATCGCTCATTCATTTTATATGACAGCTTCTCACTTTGCTTAAAACTATTCCATATTCTAAAAGAAATAACAGAATCTGTTGTTGAAAATAAATAAATTGGATCTTCAAATCCATAAGGATGACGTATAACTTGCATTTCTCCATTATACACGGTATCTATATGAAAACTATGACCATCTAGCAAATAAGAACCTCTTCTGTCATATCTCATAGCTAAAACATCTTGAGCAATTAAGGGAAAAATCCCTGACAATGATAAAAGAAGAATAAAATACTTTTTCATATTCTAAAGAATTGTAGATCTACAAATTTTAAGCAAAAATCCATGAGTCGTTAATATAGGAGTTCAATAGAAAACTTGTCCATAACACATTTGCAAAAAGCAAAAGCAATAAGCTGAATTTGTACCAATTTTCATTTTTACGTTCTTGAAATATCCAAAACGCAAGAATAGCAACAATTTGAAAACCACCAAAATATGAATAATTCCATTCCTGAGCGTAGGGTAAATGATCCAATAAATATATTGAATAACCGACTAAAAAACCGAAAATCGATAACTGTATGAACTTAGGGATCTTTTTCCAATATCCAAAACCGATAAATAACCAAATAAAAGTAAAAGGAGAATTGAGTATAAATCGGTACAAACCTTGAAGCCCTCCACCTCTAAACAACATTACAAACAAAACGGTCCCAATGCTATAAACTATGGAAAGGAGTAATAGATAATCTTTTTTGCAATGATAGTTCAGGATTTTTATTTGCCCTTTCGAAAACTGATTCCATAACCAGAATATTACACTAGCAAAAAACGGAACAAATAACACAAATAATATTACAATATCCATAGCAAAACCTTCGTGAGACCAATCACTAATTTCTTCAGGAATTCTAAATTCATTTTTCCAATATGCCTGTACCTCTACAAATGAAAACCACTTGGGACTATCATACAAACGCTGAATAAGCATCACTAAAAAAGTTCCAAAAAACAATGGAATAATCTTCAGAAAAGTATTTTTGAAAAAGGTTTTAAGCTTTAGATGACTAATATAGAAGAAAAACTCTACGCAAATAAGTGCCAATACCAAAAATGTAAATGAAGGTCTTGCCATCGCAACACCTGTCATACCAAAAAAATACAACCAGTATTTATCTCTATACAAACCTATTATACCAATAGTTCCCATAAGCAGAAAGGTCGATTCTGTATAAGGAATTAAGAAATTAATCATACTTGGCAGCAGTACCGATAATACTAGATAAAACCAATGATCTTTTTCCGGCACTAATAAACGTATTAATAGGAAAATTGATATTGCAAATAAAAAGTAGTTTAGAAACACTACTCCAATACCTGTAAGACCCGAAGCTTTCCAAATAAGAGGGAATAAAGGGAAAAATGCGAAAATATAATCATCTTTATCACTGCGATCAAACGAATATTGATATCCATTTTCTTTTATTCTTTGATAATGAACGGCATCCCATTGAATAATATTCCTTTTCGTAATAGAAGAAAAGGGCTTATGAACTAATTTCCTATTCCCCTCTATGTTTTCATAGTTATCACTAATTTTTCCAAAGCTATTAGTATATATCTTTTCGTTTTGAAGGATTTTGAATACTCCAAAAAGAACTACGATAAACAACACAAAAAACAACACATACTTTTTCATTCAGTACAATTTTAGAATTAGTAAATATAATGCAATAGACTTCAATATTCAAATCTTAAATTCTAAACACCTGATAAACCTAAAATATTTCAAATAATAAACTAATCAAAACGAATAACGGCTGAATATCTGAACTTGAAAATTTACCAAAATAAAAATACCTCTTTAGCAAATTGCCGAAGAGGTATTTCAAAAAGTTATTCTAATCTGACTTATTTTACTAATGTCATTTCATCTACGATATGTCCTGCACCCGAGAATTTGTCGATTACCCAAAGTACATAACGAATATCTACTGATATCGTTCTTTGAAGGTTTGTTTCAAAAGCGATATCTCCACTCATGGCTTCCCAGTTTCCATCAAAAGCACAACCGATAAGCTCTCCGTTTCCGTTGATTACTGGTGACCCCGAGTTTCCTCCTGTTATATCGTTATTGGAAGTAAAACAGATATGTAGTTTACCATCAGCATCGGCATACTGTCCATAGTCTTTTGCTTTGTGTAAATCTACCATTTTCTGTGGCACCACAAACTCAGGATTGCTGTTATCCATTTTCTCAATCAATCCTTCCATAGTCGTAAAGTAGTTATAGTGAACTGCATCTTGTGGGTAATAGTCTTGAACAGTTCCATAAGTACATCTCATGGTAAAATTAGCATTAGGATAATAGTTCTTCTTTGCATCCATTTTTCTTAATCCGTCTACAAAAAGACGTGTGGCTCTTTCACTTTTTTCTAGTGCTTTTGCTTCTTTTTCACTCAAGTTTTGGTACACAGTAAAAACAGAATTTTGAATTTTATAGAAAGGATCTTTTTTAAGTTTTTTCAAACTTGGATCTTTTACAAAGTCTTTCAACTTGGCAGCATCTGCAAACATGGTTTTTTTATAGGCTTTTTTAGCATATTTTTCAAAACCTCCACATTTTACTTTCTGGAAAAAGTCTGGTTTCATAGCTGAATCTGCAATGTCATTGTCATACTTTTTCATCAAGGTAATAAATAATTCCTTGTCTGTTGCTGGGTCATAATCTTTGAAGAAATCGTCAATTTGCTTATCCATTGAAGCCAACACCATCGGTTTAGCTTTTTCGTTTCCTTCTTTTAGAGCATATTCTAGAGTTTTACTCATTCTTAAAGCAAACAATACCATGTCTGAACCTGTAAGTGCTGCCTCACGTGCATATACGCTAGGTTTTACAAATGGCTCGTTGTTTTCGTAAGCATTTTTAATATCATGCAAAATGGCATTATAGCGAGATCTTTCATGCTGTTTTGCCATTCTCCATTCTCTAAAATTATTCTCGATTTCTTGTTTTTTCTCAAAAACGTTTAGTCTTTTCAGTCCCTTTGTTTGCCCAATAAAGTATTTCCAGTAATTGGCAACATTGGCATATTTAGAGGAATACTGAATTCTTACTTTATCTGAAGCTGCCATATGCTTGTCTAGCACATCAAGTTTTGTTCTTCTAATATCTACAATAGTAGGATTATGAACTTCTATAGCTTGTTTTACTCCATAAGATGTTAAGTAACGATCTGTAGATCCTGGATATCCCCATATCATAGAAAAATCACCTTTCTTTACTCCTTTCATAGAAATAGGAAGATGATGTTTAGGTTCTAATGGAATATTTTCCGTTGAATAATGTGCTGGCGAACCATCTGGTGCTGCATATACACGAAACAATGAGAAATCTCCTGTTTGTCTTGGCCACATCCAGTTGTCTGTATCTCCTCCATACTTTCCGATAGATTGTGGAGGGGTTCCTACAAGTCTTACATCATTATATCTTTGGTAAGTAAACATATAGTATTCATTTCCATCAAAAAATGATTTGATTTTTACGATATATTTTCCTCCTTCACTTTTTGCTTGTTGTTTAGATTGGATTCTCTCAGAAATTTTCTTCGCTCTTTCTTCTTCGCTGGTATTGTCATTGATTCCTGATAGGATATCTTTAGTGACATCATCCATTCTTACTAAGAAATCTACAAAAAGTCCTTCATTTGGCTTTTCTTCTCCGTGATTTTGAGCCCAAAAACCATTATCCAAAATATTTTTTTCTGGTGCTCCTTCCTCTACTACAGAATGTGTTTGAATAGCATCATATCCACAGTGGTGATTTGTAAGAACAAGACCTTGACTTGAGATAATTTCTCCTGTACAAAATCCTCCAAAGCTTACGATAGCATCTTTAAGGCTAGAATTATTAATGTCATACAATTGTTCTGGGGTTAATTGAAGTCCCAAACGTTGCATTTCTTCCATGTTTTTGTTTAAAAACATTGGCAACCACATTCCTTCATCTGCTTTTGCAGAAGATGGAATCAAACTCAAGGCTACTACCGCAGCCATAATCCATTTTTTTATCATAGGTATTTTTAGATGTTTTCTGTTTTAAACCAAATTTATCATTTTTTCCTCAATAGCCGTCCAAAGTTTCGCTCTTTGAATCAGACATTCTTTCGCAACCACCTCAGCCTCTTGCCATTTTATCTTTTTATTTTCACAAACCATTTCAAGCATTTGCTCTGAAAGTGGCCCATGATGATCTCCGTCTAATTCGATATGTCTATCTAAATAATATTTTAATGCATCAAACTTATCTGGAAACCTGTCTGCCAATTGATTCACAATCTCATGAAACATATCTGGTATCAAATCTTCTCGCCCGATGGCAAATGCTGAAACTATTTTGTGTGGATCATTGCTTTCCACAATATCAAAAGTAGTAGATAAAAAGTCTTGTACTACTTTGTTTTCTAAATGCGAGATGGCATCTCTAACTCCATTTTCTCTTACTTGTTCAATAAATTGATGCATGAAAGACGTTTCAATCCCTAAAGTTTCCATGGCCTCTAAATACATCTCAAAATGAGACTTGTAGTTTCCATGTCGGTCTTGATCACTTTCTTCTTCCAAAACTATTTCATTGATAAACCTACGCATTTCTGCATTCTTGGTGGGTAACCATGGGGTATCTACACAAGTGAATTGTTTTTGTAAAGATTTCAAGAGCGACATAAAATCCCATACGGCAAACACATGAAGCTTCATTAATTCTTGAACCTGTTCCACGCTAGAAATTGCGCCATAAACAGGATGATTAATTATCGCTTCTCGCTCTGAAAAAATATTTTGTTTTAATTCTGAAATAGACATACTTTTAGTTGTTGGTAGTTGGTAGTTGGTAGTTGGTAGTTGGTTAATAATACCGTCTATGGAGTTAATGTACCTTTTTTTGCTCAAAAAAATAAAGTTGATTAAACCTTAGATTTTCATCTTCGCTTGATCAACTTATTTTATAAATTATTCAGACAATTTTCTTATACTTACTGCTAATTAACTCCACAAAAAGGTATGGAATGGTGTTATAAAGGCACTTGAGAACAAAGCTCGCCATAGCTCAGTTTTTTGGCAATTTTGGAGAGTTTTAGTGTAACCAAAACATAGGATTCTTGTGGTATTTCTTTATCACTACACCCTCTTAATAACACACGTTTATTTTCAAACTTTTCCCATTCAATTTGAGACAGTTCATGAGCAATATATTGCTGAGCAAAATCTAAATTTGATTCTGCAATGGCTACAAAATTGGCTTTTTTAGCAATTAAATTGGCTACAAATGGAAATACCCATGCAGGAATAATGGCATCAACACTGCAAAATAATCTCACATTTTTTCCTTCTAAAATAGAGCAGTCAAAGTCCTTAAGCGTCTTCCTAAATTCTTTTTCTTTCACCGCAATACCTTTGTAGAGAAATGAAGCGATATCGAATTCTTGAATATTCTTTGGATAGTAATCTGAAAGATCAAATTCAATAATTCTTCTGTCCTGTGGTTCTTCCATAATAGCTTACATAAAACCGAGTTCCAGTTGAGCCTCTTCACTCATCATTGATTTATCCCAAGGCGGATCAAATACAATTTCTACACGGCAATTCTCAACTTCTGGCAATTCTTTTACTTTATCTTGCACTTCCACGGGCAAGGTTTCGGCAACTGGACAATTTGGTGAAGTAAGTGTCATTTCTATTTCTATATCTCCTTCATCAGAAACTTTTACATCATAAATAAGTCCCAGTTCATAAATATCCACAGGGATTTCGGGGTCATAAATTGTGTGTAATACTTCTATCACTCGCTCCCCTATTCTTTGCATTTCTTCTTCGGTCATAATCTTTTTTTGGTTGGTTTAAGCGTATTTTTTGGCAATCTCAGAGATTTTGTTGATCATAGAAACCAGTCCGTTTGCTCGAGTCATAGAAAGGTGTTCTTTTAATCCTATTTTCTCAACAAAATACAGTGGTGATTCAGCAATTTCCTTTGCAGATTTCCCATTTACAGATCTCAAAAGTACCGCTATAATTCCTTTGGTTATAATGGCGTCACTATCGGCAGAAAAGTGAATATTACCTTCATTTTCCTCGGCATGAAGCCACACTTGGGATTGGCATCCTTTTATTAAGTTCTCTTCTGTTTGATTTTCTTTTTCCATTGCTGGAAGTTCTTTTCCAAGATCAATGATGTACTCATACTTTTCCATCCAATCTTCAAAAAAAGAAAACTCATCGATCAACTCATCTTGTATTTGATTGATAGTCATTTTCTCATGGTTTTTTGGTGCTCACAAATTTACTCAAAATAGCACAAAAGATACCATTTAGAAACCTTTTTATCTACCCGAGTTTTTGTAGAATGAAAAGAATCACAAAATATTCTTCTATTTTTGTTTTTCAACTCAGAATTTTGGAATGAAAAACTTGATTAAAAAGTATCGATTTTTTCTACTATTACATCTTACAGTTCTCATCTGGGGGTTTACAGGTGTTTTAGGAAAATTGATCTCCGTAGGTGCCATTCAAACCACTGCCTTTAGAACGGGTATTGCGTTTTTGAGTCTATTGCTGTTTCAGCTTTATTCAAAAAAGAGGCAGTTTCCTGAAACAAAAAAAATGATCCAATATCTTGGTATTGGGTGTTTGATAGGTTTGCATTGGTATGCTTTTTTTGAATCTATAGAAGTTTCCAATGTTTCTATAGCGCTCACCTGCTTGGCATCTGCAAGTTTATTTGTCTCCATTTTAGATCCGCTGATCAATAAAACATCTATTAAGCTCTATGAACTTATTTTAGGAATCGTAGTAATCATCGGTATTTCCATCATTTTTAGTTTTGAAAGCGAGTTTGCTTGGGGAATTATTTTAGGTTTAATCACGGCTTTTCTTGGAGCATTATTTACCATCATCAACGGAAGACTAATTGCAAGAGGTGACAACTCTGTAACCATCACATTATATGAAATGTTGGGTGCTTTGGGCGTAGTTATTTTCTTTAGTTTCTTTAGAGATGGGCATTCTTGGCAATGGGATTTACCTATTAACGACTGGGTTTATTTATTGATTTTGGGAACTGTTTGTACTGCATTTGCATTTATGTTGGGTATTTATGTAATGAAGGAAATTTCGCCTTTCACACTCACTATTAGCGTGAATTTAGAACCCATTTACGCCATTATTTTGGCCTTAATTCTTTTTGGAGAAGAGGAAGTAATGACTAAGGAATTCTATTTCGGAGGAATCATCATCTTAGGCTCAATTTTTGCCAATGCTCTCATAAAATCAAAAATTAACAAGAAGAAAAAAGTCTAAATTTTCTCTTTTCTTCATCTGAATAAAAAATCTTATGATTACCACTATTTTCCTCATATTGCTCTCCATCCTTTTTGGTTCGTTTATGGTTTATTTTTGGTTCTACAAAAAGAATAAAATACGTGTAGAACAAGAAGCGTCTGTATTGCTAGAGCAAACCAAAAGAGTTTGTAAAATGATTTTGGTGGAAGGTGAATTTCAAGAAATTATAGACACAAGAGAAGAGCAAAAAGCAATGTTCAACTTTCTTACCCAAAGCAGAAAAGCACTTTTAATTGTAAAAGGGAAAGCTTTTGTAGGTATCGATTTAGCCAAGGCAAAAATTGAGGTAAACAAAGAGCATAAAACTATTTCTATAAGCACCATACCCGAACCTGAAATTATCTCCTTAGAAACTGATGTAAACTACTACGATATTCAAGATAGTATATTCTTAAAATACTCAGAACAAGACCTCAACGAACTTCAAGCTAAAGCTAAAATAATTCTGAAAGAAAAAGTTACAGAATCTCACCTTCCTACTCTAGCAATAGATCAAACAAAAGAAATGTTTCTTCTGCTTCAAGAAAGTTCTAAAATATTGGGATGGAAAATAGCGTATCAAAATAAAGATTTAAAGATGATTGAGAAAATAGAAAACACCGAAAATAATTTGGGAAAATATGAAAAATAATCTTTTGTTGTTTTTTTCCATATTTTTCATTTCTTTTTCACATGGACAAGACAAAAGATATGACTTTATTAATCAAAAACTTGAATCAGACTCGTTATTAGAATCCATACTACAATTAAAACCTATTAACCTAGACACCTCAGAAGTACTTGAGCATCTTCTTTTTGAACTATTTATGTCTATAAAAGAAAAAAATAACGATAAATGGATCGATTTACACAAACAATTACATAAATCAAATATAAAAAATCAAGTAATACACAACAACTCCATAAAACGCTTTAAGAGAAGACATCTTCATAAAAATCAGATAAAAAATAATCTTTTTCGAAAAAGCAAATTCGGAACATTATACCTTTCCTTCCCTATTTTATTTAAGATTAAAAATCAAGAATATGCCTATATAGAAATTTCAATAATTAATGCACCATTATTTGGTCAAGGCTATTATGAAATTTATAAAAAAACACAAGGGAAATGGAAAATGATTACTCAAAGAATGACCTGGATGAGTTGATTGCTTAAATCACCAATATTTTCAACCTTCAGGCAAAAATGTTACAATCCATATAAATACCAAAATCACCACTTACACGATAAAATTGCATTTCACACAAAATTTAAGACTACTTATCATATTAATTTAAAGTTAACAAATTGTTGTCTTAATTTAGCACCGTGAATAGTCACATTCAATTCAGAAGTTTAATAGTTATAGCCTTCGAAAGAACATATAAATGGTGAAGAGTAATTTGATTAGTAAAAATTGGTTGTTAATTCTAAGTTTTATCTTGTTGTTAACTCCTATGTATGGGCAAAAAAAGCATCTATCAGGTAAGATTGTAGACTCTCAAACAGGTGAAGAACTCATTGGGGTAAATGTTGTGGTAAAAAACTCAACCAAAGGTACTTCAACTGATCTTGATGGAAAATTTGAACTTTCTCTAAAAAAAGTAAAAAAAAGAGACACACTTGAAGTTTCTTATATAGGGTACGAAACAAAGCAATACCTAATAAAAACCCTTCCAAAATTTCTTTTAGTTAAGCTCAAAGAAGAAGAAAACACACTCACCGAAATTATTCTCACTCCTGATTTTAGTCAAGAAGAACTCTTAATGGATCAAGTGATTGAAAATAAAAAGAAAAATAACCCAGAAAATACCCAAAACATCAAACTATTAGAAACCGAAAAAACTTCTGTTTTACTCTCTAATATTGATGAAGAAACAAAAAAACATAAGCGCTATAAAAATAGCCAAGGTGCTTTTATTAAAAACAAAAAAAAGGGTACCTATATGTTGCCCATCATGTTTACGGAAGAACTGTATGATTACCAAAAAACAGATGGCGACGAAACTCGTAAACTCATAAAAAAAGACAAAAAGACTGTTTTAGAAAATACCGACGGATTCATTAGTGATGTTGTAGGAAATAAAGTTGCAGACAACCTAAACTTTTACCATAACCTTGTCTATATTTTTGACAAAGCCTTTCCGAGTCCTGTTTCTTCTTCTTGGAAACTGCACTATGAAATGTATATAACTGATAGTACAAAAAATGATGATTCCTCCACCTCTTATAAAATGGAATATTATCCAAAAAACAGAATGAATCCTGTTTTTGAAGGAGAGTTTTGGATCAATAATAAAACTTACGCCATAGAGAACATCACGGCTGTTATTCCTGTATCGGCAAATGTAAACTTCATTCACGATTATTCTGTGGCTTATTCTTATGCTCAGAATAAAGCAAAAAAATGGTTTTTATCCAATATCAATACTTACGCAACACTCTCTATTAGCAAAGATCAAGAAAGTAGAAAATTTCAAATGCAAAAAGAAGTTTCTTTTCAAGAACCAAGAGAAAAAGGAGCACCATTGAATATTCTGAGTACGAATAATAAAAAACTCGAGCATCTACTTTCTCGAGATACTTTAATCTCTGCTGCAAACCAAGACCAAGTATTAGCTGGAATTACCTCACTGAAAGACAATCAATATTTCAAAACAATTGACAGACTGGCTGGAATGACTATTTCTGGTTATTATGAAGCAAATAAAATAGATATCGGACCCTATTTTGATATGTTCTACAGAAATGCCATAGAAGACGTAAGAATAAACGTTCCCATAAGAACCTCGAAAAATTTTAGTGAAAACTTCAGTATTGGTGGGTATTTGGGATATGGAACAAGAGATAAAGAATTTAAATGGGGAGGTAATTTTGCCTTGCTTCTCTCAAAAGAAAAAAGATCTGTACTAAAAATAAAGTATAAAGATGATTACACAGATTTAGCCAGAAACCCTTTTTTAGAATTTATTCAAGAAAACCCCTATTCTCAAGGTGGAGGAAATGTACTCTCTATGCTTCAGTTTAATAATTTCAACGAATATCTTCTTCGAGAAAAATATTTAGGAATCGACCTTTCTAGAGAATTCAATCCATATTTCAAAATCCTGATGAGAACAAAACTCAGAAGATTTTCGGGGAATCCGTTTAATCCTATTAGAAAAGCAGGGAAAAACCTCGACTATTTAGATAACCGAAGTGTGATGTTTGACTTTAGATACTCTAAAGACACCGATTTTGACCAACAGTTCTTTAATAGACTCTATTTTGGAGGAGTAAAGCCTGTTTATCATTTTATATCAGAAATAGGAAACACAAAACTCCCTGATGGAAGCACTGCAAACTATGCCCACCTCAACGCCAGTTTTAAAAAAGTGTTTTACTTAGAAACCATCAAGTTTCAAACTTATTTTGATGTGGGTAAAATCTTCGGAAAAGTTCCTTATAATTTAATGTATAACCCACAGTCTCTACAAGGTTTTGCTGCAGGAAGATATGTTTATAATTTATTAGATAATTATTCACTCTCTGCTACTACATACAGTAATTTACATATCAATATGAATGGTGGAGGTGTGTTATTCAATAAAATCCCTTTACTAAGAAAACTCAAAATTAGAGAAGCGGCTTCATTTAAAATGTTCTATGGACAGTTAGACCAAAATGCAAATGCGGTAATTGATGCACATCCGAACCTAAACAAGCCACAAAACGAACCTTATATGGAAATAGGTATTGGTGTGAGTAATATCTTCAAAGTATTGAGATTAGAATATGTTACAAGACTCAATAAAGGTCCTTTCTATAAGCAATTAGGAAGAAGATCCGCCTTAAAATTAAGAATAGAAGTGAGTTTTTAAGCATTGAAGAACATGAAACAAAAATTATCTAAAATACCGATTATTCTCCTTTTACCCACATTGCTGATGATGTTGGTAAGATTCGTATTCTTTTTTGAAAACTATGAGTATTTTGAACTCTTATCTTTTGCAACCAAAGTCCACACATTTTGGTTAGGTTTTAGGTTCGATCTATTTATGGTCCTATTTGTCAATAGCCTATTTCTACTCATTTTTTGGCTACTGCCCTATCGTATTAGTTTTACAAATCCAATGAGATTTGTATTAAAAACATGGTATGTGATTACAAATAGCCTCATGATTTTCATCAATTTTATTGATGTCTTCTATTATCCTTACACATTCAAAAGACTCAATACTTCCTTTTTTGACTATCTGGAGACCCAAAAAAATATGGATTCTCTAAATGTTCAATTCATTGAAGAATATTGGTATGGATTTATTATTTTTATTTTCTCTATATATTTTCTAATCAAATTTTTCCCTGATTTTAGAGCTTATGTTATTTCCAAAACACCTTTAAAATCTGCACTCTCGCAAATTTTTGTTTGGACTTTAGTTATTTTAACCTTTACCTCAAACAGGTATAATGTTTTTAACGGATTCTTAAAACCCTCTGAAGCAGTTGTAGATGGCATTGAGAACCCTCACCAAGTTGCCTTAGCGATAAACACACCCTATAATTTCTTGTGGGACTACAAGCAACCAGTTGAAAATCCAACATTAGCCATTCACTACCCAGAGCCTAAACGCACTGTGGACTCTTCTTCCACAAATAAAAATGTATTATTGATCGTTCTTGAAAGTTTTGCAAGTGAGGCAACTCAAAAGCTCAATCCATATACAGAAAAAAGCTATACACCCTTTTTGGATTCTTTATTTCAAAAAGGCTTTCTATTTGAAAATGCTTTTTCTAATGGAAGACAAAGTATGGATGCGATTCCTGCCATCTGGAATTCTATTCCCGCTCTAGAAGTCCCCTTTATATTAGCAAGTAAAAAATTTGAAAAAATTAGTGGACTACCTTCTGTGATGAAAGCCAATGGATATCATACTTCCTATTTTCATGCTGCCCAAAATGGCTCAATGGATTTTGATCGCTATGCAAAACAAAACAGTATTGATGCATACTACGGAATGAAGGAATACCCTACACCAAAAAAAGATTTTGATGGAACTTGGGGTATTTGGGATGAACCATACCTTCAATTTGTCGCAAAAGAATTAGAAACGCTAAACAAACCATTTTTCTCAACGGTTTTCACGCTTTCTAGTCACAATCCTTGTAAAATTCCAAATAAGTATGAAAGCTCTTTTGAAGGTGGAGAATTAGCTATATACAAAGCTATAGAGTACAGCGATATGGCATTGAGAAAGTTTTTTGAAACAGCTAAAAAGCAATCTTGGTATCAGAATACGCTATTTGTTATTGTTGCAGATCACTCTATTCATCCACTAAGAAAAGAATTCAAGACAGCTGAAAGAGGGTTTTCTATTCCTATTTTCTTCTATGAACCAGGAAATGAATCTTTAAAAGGAAACTCAAAAAGACTCGCACAACAACTCGATATTTTCCCTACTATTTTGGGAGAATTGGGCATTCCAAAACCCAAAAACATACTAGGAAATGATTTATTTGATAGTCAATCTAAAGAAATGGTTATCAATTATTATAATGGTGTTTACCAAATACAAAATAATAACACCACCCGATACTATACGGTACAGAGCATAGACGGAAAAGAATCAACCAAAATTCCGTTTGACCAAGAAGTATCAAAAATTTTAGGCATGAACCTTAAACCAATTATGAATTAGTTATGGAAAAAAAAGTTGTAAACACACAGAAAGAATATCAATTTCTTACCGACGATGCTACCTGTCAAAGAGTAAAAAGACTAAAATCAAATAATATTTATCCGTTCTTTAGAGAAGTTTACTCAGCACAAAGAGACACAGCAAAGTTTGGCGATCAAGAAGTGTTAATGTTTGGATCCAATAACTACCTTGGTCTCAACAATCACCCAGAAGTAAAAGCAGCTGCACAAAAAGCCATCGATAAATATGGAACGTCGTGTACTGGTAGTCCTTTTATGAATGGTACTTTGGATCTTCATAGAGAATTGGAAACCGAATTGGCAGATTTTCTTGGAAAAGAAGCCGTAATTGTTTTTCCCACAGGATTTCAAGTAAACTCTGGCGTAATACCCTCAGTAGCACAAAGAGGTGATGCTATCTTAATGGATGAACTCAATCATGCCTCCATTATTGATGGATGTCAAATGAGTCTTGCAAAAAGGTTTAAATACAAGCATAATTCAGCAGAAGATTTAGACAAAAAACTTAAAAATATTACTTCAACGGGAGATTACAAGAAAAAACTCATTGTAATGGATGGAATCTTCTCCATGGATGGAGACATTGCAAAACTTGATGAAATAATTCCCGTAGCTAAAAAACATGATGCCCTTGTAATGGTAGATTGTGCACATGCATTAGGAGTTATTGGAAAAAATGGTGCAGGGACTTCTTCTCATTTTGGACTAACGGATGAGGTTGATCTTATTGGGGGAACGTTTAGTAAATCATTAGCTTCTGTAGGTGGATATATAGCTGGAAGCCAACAAATGATTGATTATTTATCCCATGTTGCCAGAACATATATGTTTTCAGCGAGTCTTCCACCAGCATCTACTGCAAGTGCAATTGCTGCTTTAAAAATCATGAAAAGAGATGATTCGTTACAGCAAAAGCTTTGGGAAAACACATATTTTGCCATGAAACTCTTTAAAGAAAAAGACTTAGATATTGGTGCAGCAGAAACACCGATAATCCCTATTTATATTAGAAATAGTGCAAAAACATTTTTAGTAGCAAAAGCACTTTTTGACAAAGGAATCTATGTAAACCCTGTAGTAGCTCCTGGAGTAAAAGAAACCGATGCATTATTGAGGTTCTCACTTACCGCAGCACATACGCAGGAACAAATTAAATACGCTATTGAAGAGATTTCAAAAATTGTAAAACCTTCATAAATTTATCCTCATTTCTTAACTCTAAAGCATTACCCATGATTGAAATAAAAAAAGTACAAAATAAAAAAGCACTCAAAAGCTTCATAAAATTCTACACAGATCTTTATAAAGAAAATAAACAATGTGCCCTTCCTATAGACTTTGATGAAATCAAAACTCTAACAGAGAAGAACCCCGCATTTGAATTTTGTGAATTTCAAGCATGGTTAGCTTACAAAAATGGGCAAATAGTTGGTCGTATTGCAGCGATAATTAATCAAAAAGAACCCGAACCCGAATTTGGAAGAATTGGATGGGTTGACTTTATCGATGATTATGAAATCTCTAAAAGTCTTTTTGATACAGCGACTGCTTGGTTAAAAGAAAAAGGAAAGAGCCATGTTCATGGACCACTAGGATTCACAGATATGGACAGACAAGGACTTCTTTACAAAGGATTTGACAAAGAATCTACCATGGCTACACTTTATAATTTCCCATATTATGTGGAACATTTTGAAGCCTATGGATTTGAAAAAAGCATTGACTGGATAGAATACAGCATGGATTTAACTCAACAGTTTCCAGAACGAATAAGAAAACTGGCAAAATTTGTGAAAAATCACTACGGCGTACGTTCTATTGAGTTCAAAAATAAAAAAGAAATTAAACCATATATTCCGAAAATATTTGACCTTATCAATAGATCCTACGCACACCTTTATGGATTTACGGAGTTAACAGAAGGTCAAAAACAATATTATGCAGAAAACTATTTCTCTTTTATCAACTTGAATCTTATTCGTCTAATTGAGGATGAAGATAAAAACCTTGTAGGCTTTGGGATTACCATGCCTTCATTTACGCAAGCCTTACAAAAAGCAAAAGGAAAGCTCCTTCCTTTTGGATGGTACCATATGTTGAGTGCCTTGAAGAAAAATGATGTTTTAGATCTTTACCTTGTAGCCATTGAACCAGAATGGCGTAAAAAAGGGATCAATGCCATTATGATGCAAGAAATATGGGATAATGCCCGTGATTTTGGGATCAAAAGAATTGAAACAAATATTCAACTTGAAACGAATCTTGAAGTTCAAGGAATGTTTAAACATTTATCGCCTGAACTCCACAAAAAAAGACGCTGTTATAAAAAGGAACTATAAGTAAATGACAAAAAGAATACTCATAACAGGAGGTACTGGATTTATAGGAAAGTATTTCATAGAAGAAGCTCTAGAAAGGAATTATGAAGTGTACCTTGCTATTCGTAAAAGTAGCAAAACAGCGCATCTTTCTACCTATAATATCCAGTTCATCACGATAGATTATAGATCTACAAGCTCCATTCGAGAAAGCTTTGAAAAAGCCAATATTCAAGCAGGTTTTTTTGATCATATTATTCATAATGCAGGAGTAAAAGATGCGGTAAAATCTGAAACATTCTACAAATACAACGCTACCCTTACAAGAGACCTTGCTATGGTTCTCAAGGAAGAAAAAATTCTAAAGGGTCGCTTTGTATTTATCAGTAGTTTGGCGGCTTTGGGACCAGGAAATCCAATTAGTAGAGAAAATATTACAGAGAAAAAAACTGTTCAGCCTATTTCGCCCTATGGAAGAAGTAAAGCTTTAGCAGAAAAACACCTCAAGAATACAGGAATAGAATACCTGATTCTAAGACCTACAGCTGTTTATGGAAAAGGCAGTAATGATTATGATATACTCGTATCGGCAATAAAAAAAGGAGTCGTATTTTATTTAGGCGAAAAGAACCAATCACTATCGTTTATTCATGCCGATGATGTTTCCAAAATTACTTTTGAGTTATTGGACACTTCAATTATTAATGAGTCTTTTTTACTCTCTGATGGAAACGAGTACAATACAACAGCTTTTTTTAATACAATTGCCCAAGAATTGCAAAAGAAAATTAGATTAAGAATTGTAATCCCTAAGTTTCTTTTATTTACAATTGCATATATTCAACAAAAATTAGGAATCATCAGTCCTATGAATTCTGTAGAAAAATATCGAGAAGTCACCTCTAAAAATTGGAAGTGTACAAGCAAAAAATTATATGGAACCATCTCATACAGACCGATTCACAAAGTATCTGAAGTGGCGGATATCGCAAATTAAAGGTTTAGAAATACTTATCTGGGTTCTGGTTTGGGGATTTTTTAAAATGCTCTTTCCAGAGAACTATTTTGAGCTCAAAATCATTAATCATATTCAAGTTACTATGCTTACTTTTTTTAGCTCCGTGGTCTATTATGGAACACAATATTTACAAGTAAAGTATTTACCTAATAAAATCAAATTACTCAAAAAATATATTCAGTATGGAATTCCAATTCTTTTAGTCTCCTCATTTGTCCAAATATATCTTTTTGAATACGTATCTATTCTAAGCTCACTAAACTTTCAAGACCTTAGGAATTCTGGAATTCTGGAAGTTGTTAGGGATGATTGGTTTATGTATTTTGCATTTACAATGATGTATATGAGTATCGCCACCTTGGCTGCTCAGCTAAAATACAGTCAAGAAAAAAACAAAAGCACTCAAAAGGATTTAAGTACCCTTAAAAGTCTTCAAACAGAATCTGAATTACAAATACTAAAAAATCAGATAAACCCACACTTTCTTTTCAATGCACTTAGTAGCATATACAGTATCAGTTATTTAAAAGATGAACGAGCTCCCGAAAAGATTATGCAGTTATCAAAAATGTTAAGGTATGTACTCTATGATTGTAATCAGAATTATGTTTCGCTCCAAAAAGAAATTGAATATCTAGAAAGTTATATAGATTTTCAAAAACTGAAAGTTTCTAGAGAAATGAATGTAGATTTTGATTATATAATTAATCATCAAAATAATATTGCGCCTATGATCCTTCAACCTCTTGTGGAAAATGCCTTCAAGCACAGTGCGATCCAAAGGGTACCTTCTGCCTATATTTCTATTAAAATAGAAGCTGATAGTCAAAAAATTCAATTAGAAATCACAAATTCAATTGCAGAATACAATAAAGAAACCCTTGTTCAAAATGTAGGAGGAATTGGAATGGAAAATTTAACAAAAAGATTAAAACTACTCTATCCAAATCAATACAATTTAGAAATAACCGAAGATAGTGAAGTGTTTAAAATATGCTTAATTTTGAAAAATAAAGACTAAGCAATTCTCTCTATGTCAGAAAAAATTAAGTGTGTAATTCTAGAAGATGAAATACTTTCAAGTCAACTTATGGAAGAATATATTACCAAACATGAGAACTTAGAGCTTATCGGCTCTTATATTTCACCTGTTGACTTTATTGGAACAAAAGCTTATACTGATGCTCAAATTATTTTTCTGGATATTCATATGCCTGAAATGTCTGGTATCGATTTTTTAAAGGAACTCAAGCCTCAGTCTGAAATTATCATGACAACTGCTAATCCTGAATATGCTCTTGAAGGTTTTAACTTAAATGTTGTGGACTACCTATTAAAGCCTATTGAATATATCAAATTTATTCAGGCAACAGATAAGGCTTTAAATCGGCTAAATAAAGCATCATTTATTCCTGAAAACAAAGAAAAAAAAGACTATCTCTTTCTTAAAGTGGAAAAAAAACAAATAAAAATTTTCACAAAAGATATTGTATATATTGAGGGAGCTTGGAACTATATTATTATTCACACCACTCAAGAGCAATTTATTGTTTTAGAAAAAATGAAAGATCTAGAAGATCGATTACCAAAAAATAATTTTTTCAGAATCCACAAAAGTTATATTGGCAATACAGACTTCTTAGAATTTATTGAAGGAAATGAAGGATTTTTCAACGGAAAAAGACTCCCAATATCCCGTGGGATAAAAGCACAGCTAATTGATAAAATAAAAGAAGAAGGCTTGTAATTAAAATCACCTCATTTTTTATTTTGGATGCTTTATTTTGCACAAAACATCCAAAATAAAAGACCATGAAACCAATCGGGATATTATTAAGTACAACACTCATTTTTGCACTATCATCTTGCCAACCAAGTGGAGAAAATCAATCCCACACAACCACCGTAGAGCAAAAGAAACATACAAAAATAGAATCAAAGACTCATCAAGATCACTGGACCTATCAAGGGGAAACAGGACCTGAACATTGGTCTGAAATAGAAAAAAACAGTGATTGTGATGGAAAAAAGCAATCTCCAATTAATATTATAGAAGTAAATAGTCAAGAAAGCACAAGTTTTGGAAAAAAAATAACAACCTATTACGCACCAGAAACAAAAATCCATGATGTAACCAATAACGGACATTCAATCCAATATAATTTCGAAAAAGGTGATAAACTTAGTTTTGAAGGTTCTGAGTATTTACTGAAACAAATTCATTTTCATGAACCCTCAGAACATACAATAGATGGAATTCGGTATCCTATGGAAATTCACCTTGTGCATCAAAACAAACAAAAAGAATTTGTTGTTTTAGGAATTCTCGTAAAAGAAGGACTCGCCAGTGAACCTTTCAATTTTCTTGAAAGCTATCTCCCAGTAAAAGCAGGAGAAACGAAAATAGTTAATCAATCTTTTGACTTAAACAAGAACCTACCCGAAAACAAAACATTCTTTCACTATGAAGGCTCCCTCACTACTCCACCATGTACTGAAACGGTAGATTGGGTAGTATTCCAAAACCCAATAAGTATTTCTGTAGAGCAAGTAAAAATCCTACAAATGCTTATGCCTCATAATAATTATAGAAACGAACAGCCTATAAATTCTAGAGTAATTACAAAAAGTTCATTCTAAAATAGTATCTATAATTGCTACTTTATATCAATCAAGCCGAACAATTAATACCGATTACTTGTTGAATCCTTACTTATTTCACTAAGTTCATAACTGGTTTTTAACAATGTATCGGTATTATACAGTAAGTAAATTATCATCATAAATAGTATAATTTACTCGGCTTTTTATGTCATTGAGCTTCTCAATTGACCAATTAAAATAGCCATTTATCGAAAAAACAATAAGAAAATATAATTCAAAAAGAAATAATTCCTAGCTTCGCCCTTTATTACAACGACAACTATTTTATAATGATGAAAAAATTAGGCTTATTCTTTCTTCTTTCAACAACTTTAGCATTTGCTCAAACAAACAAATCTATAAATGAGCTAACACGCTTAGCTCAAAATCAAAACAAAAATATTGTACTTTATTTCACAGGTTCAGATTGGTGCAAACCCTGTATGGATCTTGATAAAAAAATACTTCAAACACCCGAATTCTCTAACTTCATCACAAAGAAAGTGATTTTTCAGAAAGTGGACTACAGACGAGTAAATTTCTCACAAACAGATAAAAATTATTTTGAAGAATTAGCAAAACTATTCAACCCTAAAAAGAGCTTTCCTAAATTTATCGTTATTAACAAAAATCGTAAAACTCTGAAAACCATTGGTTATAATTTTATGTGGACCAATAAGGAATATATTCAAGCGCTAAATCTTTAATTAAACATAAGTAATTAATATAATAACACCACAACTGATATTAGTCCATTCAAATAAACAAAAACACAAACATCTAACAATCAATACTTAACAGCACGTATTCCTGATTAAATTCTAAAAAACAAGTAATTATAATACCTCAACTATTAGTCTCCGTTGGTCGTCGAAATATTGATTTTTGCGTAAAAAAAAGCTAGACTTTTGTTTCTTGATTATAACTTTTTCTTTTTAAATCATGAAACTAATATATAGTCTTATCTATTTGACAATATCCGCAAGCTTATACGCTCAAGTGGGAATTGGAACCATTACTCCAGATCCATCTGCGATATTACATGTTGAAAGCTCCACTAAAGGTTTTTTACCTCCGAGATTGGCAAGTCCTTCTATTATCCAGAACCCAGCTGAAGGTCTTTTGATATACAACACCACATTAAAATGTCTTCAAGTTAATATCGGAACACCCGCTGTTCCAAACTGGTGGAATTTATGTGATGGTCAAACCTCTCAACCCACTCCTATTTTTAATCTTTCAGAGCTTACGAGTAGTCAATTAACAACGGTTAATGCCAATACGGAAGTCAATATTCCTAGCTTGAGTCAAACCGTTAATGTACCTGCTGGATCTACAAAATATCTAATTGTTAGTTGTCATATACCCATAGTGGGTGGTGGTGTCTCAACAGGAATTTTAAAAGTAAATGGAAATCCTGTTGAATCCAAAACTGGTGAGCCCAGCACTGAGAACGCAGATATGATGGTTATAGACTTTGTGAGATATATTGAACTTTCTCCCGGAAATCACACCATTAGCATGGCTGTACTTGCAGGAAACAGCAACCTAACAATTAATTCTCCAGACAATAATACAGACGTTTCTACTGTTTTACCACAAGGTGCCACAAATATCGGTCGTTCAAAAATGGTGCTTCTTGAATCTAATTTAGGATTTGGAGCCTATACGGAAACCACTGGTAGCAATGCATTAACAATCAATGCCAATACAGAAGCCCAGATTCCAGGAATGCAACAAACGATAAATGTGGGGGCTGGAGAAACAAGATATTTAACAATCAACCTAGATATCCCACTTGTAAATACGGGTGTTTCCACAGGGATTTTAAAACTCAACGGAACCGTTATAGAAAGCAGAACAGGTGAAGCAAGTACTGATAATGGAGATATGAAATCAATCCGATTTGAAAAACAAGTTCAATTAAGCCCGGGTAATCATACTTTATCACTTCACTTACTAGCAGGTGATAATAGTACTCTTGTAAACGCTGCAAATAATCATGCTGAAATAAACCCTGTTCTTCCAAGTGGAGAAACAGAAATGGGGAAAGCTAAAATGTTTGTTTTATCAAGTGCTGCACCTTGGTCAAATTTTACCGAAAAGACAGGAACAACAGCCACAACAGTAAATGCAGGAACAGAAATAGCCATTCCTGGTTTAAGCCACACCATTACTGTACCCGCCGGTCAAACAAAGCAAGTACTTTTAATAGCCGATGTTCCAATTACCTCACAATCACCCTCTACCGCCACAATTAGAGTAAACAATATTCCTGTTCAGGTAGCTACGGGAGAAGCTAGTAGTGCCAACACTCAGATGCAATCAATTAATTTGAGAAGAACTTTCGCCCTTCCGGCAGGTACACATACCGTTACCGTAACAGCATTAGCTGGAGACAATAATCTTTTATTAAACCCTGCAGACAATCACGTATCTGTAGCTCCTGTTAAACCTGCTGGTGAAACAAATTTTGGAAAAGCGAAATTATTCATCAGAGAAAACTAAATAGCATTCTCTTCATCATATTACTACACCTTTTGATCATATTTCAAAAGGTGTTTTTTTTGTAAGTAATCTTAGCTAATGCAACAAAATTGCATTTATTTATAAAATAATGCAACAGGGTTTCATTTAATTCATATATTTGCCTCATAGAAAACAAAAAACGAGTAAAATGAGAAAGATATTTTTATCCATTCTACCTATTACAATTCTTGCATTTACAAGTTGTGAAAAAGAAACTGTAGAACCTACAGTACCAAATGAAGAAGAAGTAATTACCACACTTATTTTAGATTTAGAAAATCAAAAGAATCAAAAGAAACATCGATTCATTTTCCAAGATCTCGATGGTGATGGAGGAAACGCCCCACAAATCACATTAGACACATTAGCAACAAATGCAACTTATCATGCTAATATTATCCTTTTGAATGAAACAGAAACTCCTGCTGATTCTATTTCAAATGAAGTATTGGATGAAGGAGATCATCATCAATTTTTCTTTAAATCTACCGACAACAAGATTACTGTAGAATACGCAGATAAAGATGAAGACAATTTCCCTATTGGGCTAAAAAACATTTTGAAAACCACTGAGACAGGTAAATTCAATCTAAATATAAGCCTAAAACATAAGCCGATAAAAACAGCAACAGGGGTGAAAGACGGTGACCCAACAAATGCCGGCGGAGAAACAGATATTGAAGTAAATTTTGAAATACCTGTCCTTTAGACATCTTTTATTTTTTTTGACGATTTTCAGTGTCCAAATAATCTGGGCACAACACTGTAATCATGAGTATCAAATCGTTATACTAGATAAAGAAAACAACCAACCAGTTAGTTCTGTACACATCAAAATCCGAGGGGATTTTGATGTGTACGTTTCTGATGATAATGGTTTAGTAACTATTGATCATCAATGCGAATCGGAAATTCAAATTCAAATAAGTCATTTACTCTATCAGAACAAAAACCTTAGGCTCTCTCCTACTCAAAATGATACCATTCTACTAACACCTAAAAGTGAATTCCTTGAGAGCATTACTTTATCTGAAAAACAAGCTCATCATTTTGAAGAACAAAAAACACTTTCTAAACTAGAGATTACTGAAAATAGTAGTAAATCTTTAGCTGATCAATTGAGTAAAATTAATGGAGTAAGAAATCAAAAGAATGGTTCGAGCGTGGGTAAACCTGTTGTTTCTGGTCTTAGAGCGAACCGCCTGTCACTAATCCAACAAGGTATTCCACACCAAGGACAAAGGTGGGGAAGCGACCATAGCCCAGCCATAGAAACCGCCCAAATAGACGAGCTAAAAGTGGTCTCAGGAATAGAAAGCGTTCAATATTTCGGCTCTCATTTAGGAGATGTGCTCATTGCAGGAAACAAAGCCATTACCGACACTTCTACACGCCTAAAGACCGTTTTTCAGCCATATATAGAATCCAATGGAAGACATTGGGGAAGTCTATTATCATTTGAAAAAAAATCTAAAGGGCTGTTTTGGAAAATTTATGGAGGTGTTAAGCAAAATGGTGATTTTTCTTCGGCTAATTATTTCCTTAAAAATACTGGACAAAAAACAAAATCTTTTGGTTTTCAAATCAACAACTCCATTTCAAAAAAATGGCATTTTCAATGGAATAATAGTTATTATGAAACAGAATTAGGCGTTTTAAGAGGTGCTCATATTGATAATCTTACGGATCTTCAACTAGCCTATTCAAGGGAAATCCCTTTTTATACTGAAGAAGATTTTTCTACTAAAATTGACCATCCGAAACAATGGGTTCGACATTTACTCAGTAGTTTGAAATCAAAATATCATATAACAGAAAACCTGCATCTAGATTTTCAGTTAGGTATTCAATCCAACAAACGAAAAGAATTTGATATCAGAAGAAGTAATTTTCATGATAGAGCTTCATTAAGTTTACTTCAAGAAACCCGTTTTCTTCAGGCGAAAATAGATTATTTATCAAAAAACTCTTGGAAACACAAAGGAGGAATTAGCTTAGAACAAATTGGAAATCAAAATATTCCAGAAACAGATATCCTTCCATTGATTCCGAATTATTCAAGCAATAATTTTGGACTATTCTATTTAATTTCTAAAAACTACAAAAACCATAAATGGACAGGAGGCTTTCAAACGAATTACTCAAAACAACATGTATTGAGTATCAGCCAAACATTACCTCGCGAAATACTGGAATTCAATACCAAAGATATTTCCTCAAAAATTGGACTTGATTGGGAGTATTTTTTCAATGAAAATATACATCAGAACATACAAACACTCTATTCCGAGAGAGCTCCAGCCATAAATGAACGCTACAGCAACGGACTACATCAAGGAATTAGCGGGATTGAAGAAGGAAACCCAGATCTAAAAAATGAAAAATCTTGGTTAGCTAATTATCAATTATTCTTTGAGTTTGATGAAAGATGGCAGTGGAATAATGAATTAAAATACCGCCATATTCAAGATTATATTTTCTTACAACCTACTCATGAAAATCGATTGACAATAAGGGGGTCTTTTCCTGTCTTTAAGTATCAACAGATACCTGCGAGAATTTTTAGTTTTAACTCTGAAATACAGTTCTTGCTCAACAAAAAAAATAGATTTAACCTGCGTTATAATTACCTAAGAGGTGATGACCTAAGAGATCACTCAGCACTTAACCAAATGCCCGCTAACCAAATAGAAATCGGGTATCAATGGCAAACAAAAGAACATTGGTGGATTTTTCATAGTTTAAGATTAGATTATCGCATATCTCACACTTTCAAACAAAATCATTTTGATCTAACAAAAGAGCTAATATCTCCCCCAGAAGCATATACTTTACATCGTTTGAAACTAAAAACTCATATTCCATTTCAAAAAATGAAAATTGAAGCTCTATTAGGAATAGAAAACATTTGGAATACTCAATATAGAGATTATCTCAACAAACACCGATACTTTGCCGATGATCTTGGGCGTAATATATCTTTGCAACTTCGCTTTGTTTTTTAACGATTTTTCTCGTATTTAGAATCTCTTTTCTATTTATGACTCTATTAAATTCAAGAATCCTCAGAAGATAATTTTTTCTTTTGTCTGCTAAACGGATTATCGTATTTTTGAGGTGCAAAAAATAGTTTATATGAAAATAGGAATTCTTAGAGAAGGAAAAACTCCACCAGACGAGCGAGTGCCATTAAGCCCAGCACATTGTGAAGAATTAATAGCAAGATATCCAGAACTCGAAATTGTCGTTCAACCTAGTGAAATAAGATGTTTTACAGATAATGATTATGTAGATCTTGGTATTCCATTGCAGAAAAACCTCGAAGACTGTGATGTAATTATGGGTGTTAAAGAAGTTCCAATTAACTATTTAATTCCAAACAAAAAGTTCTTTTTCTTTTCGCATACCATTAAAGAACAACCCTATAACAAAAAACTCATTAAAGCCGTTCTAAAAAACAAGATTCAACTTGTGGATTACGAAACCATCAGAAATAGTAACAATCAACGTTTAATTGGCTTTGGTCGTTTTGCTGGGATTGTAGGTGCTTATAATGGGATTCTTACCCTCGGAAAAAGAGCAAAATCTTTTGAACTAAAACCTGCCCATCTCTGCGAAGACAAAAAAGAATTAGACCAAGAATTGGCTAAAGTGGTTTTCCCAAAAGGTTATAAAATTGTCCTCACAGGAAGAGGACGTGTAGCTCATGGTTCTTTAGAAATCTTAGAACAACTTCCTTTGAAAAAATTATCGGTAGAGGAATATTTAAACTATGCTGGAGACGAGGCTGTTTATTGCCATATTGATATTGCAGATTATGTAAAACACCGAGAAAAAACTAGTTTCGAATCAAGAGATTTCTTCAACAATCCTCAAGATTTTGAGAACAATTTCTTGCGTTTTGCTCATACATCAGATATGTTTATCGCAGGACATTTTTATGGAAATGATGCACCCTTTTTCTTCACTAGAGATGATGCCAAAGACCCTAATTTCAGACTTAGAGTTGTCGCTGATATTTCTTGTGATATTGATGGTCCTGTAGCATGTACTATTCAACCTTCCACTATTTCTGATCCTATTTATGGATATAATCCAACAACAGAATCAATAGATACTTTTGATAAGGAAAATGTTATTTCTGTAATGGCTGTAGATAACCTACCCTGTGAATTACCAAAAGATGCTTCAAACCATTTTGGTAGTGTTCTAATGGAAAAAGTGATCCCTGCTCTTCTTGGTAATGATGAAGAAAACATCATTGAAAGAGCCAGTATCACCACCAATGATGGAACACTTGGTGACGATTATCAATATTTACATGATTATGCTTTCAATTAAGAGAATAAAGTGTGAAATATAGCTCCAAAATCTTAGTAGAAATACTTGCAGAAGCTTTTAAACGAAAAGGAATACAGGATTTAGTCATAAGTCCTGGTTCTCGTAATGCGCCATTCATTGAGTCCTTTACCTCAAAATCTTTTTTCAATTGTCATTCAATAATTGATGAAAGATCTGCAGGTTTTGTTGGATTAGGAATGGCTATACGCACAAAAAAACCTGTTGTACTCATCTGTACTTCAGGATCGGCAGTACTCAATTATTACCCAGCCATAGCCGAAGCCTTTTATCAAGAAATTCCCTTAATTGTTCTTTCGGCTGATAGACCTCTTTGGGCAATTGATAACGGACAAGGACAAACGATTCGACAACAAGGAGTATTGGATTTACATTGCCAAAAATCTCTTAATTTCGACGGAGAAAACAAAACAAAAAGTCTATTAAACCTCTATCAAAAACAAATTACCCAATCGCTTGATGAAGCTTTTAGACCCATACATTTCAATGTACATTTTGATGAACCTCTTTATGAAACAAATTTTCAAAAACCTGATTTATCAGATTACTTTTCGGAATCCAATTCTCATGAAAGTATTCCAAATTACTCAGATTTTGAACACTTCTCAGAGGATTGGAAAAAGGCTTCTAAAAAATTAATCATCATTGGGCAAAAATCGCCAAATAAAGCATTTTCTCAAGCTATCGAGCATTTATCTAAACGTTCTGATTGTCTAATTCTAACAGAAACTATTTCTAATATTTCTATTAAGAACAAAGTTGAATGTATTGATGTGTTTTTAGAAGGCATAAAAAACACTTCCGATTTTAAACCCGATTTACTCATTCAAACTGGTGGAGCCATTGTTTCGAAAAAAATTAAATTTTTATTGCAAAAACTGAATATTAAAAAATATTGGTCTTTTAATAAAAATGGAATTCATCCGAATATTTATGGAACAATTTCAAACTCATCAAACCTTTGTTTTTCTGAAACATTCAAAAACATTGAACATACAGAAAACCTAAGCAATTTTGGAGATCTTCACCTAAAGGAATATCACAATACTTTGAAAAAAAGAGGGCAGTATCTCCTGAATCAAAAAGCCTTTTGTGACTTAAAAGTATATGAGTTTTTATTCCAAAACTTTCCTAAAAGTAGCCAGATTCATTTGAGCAATAGTAGCGTTATTCGTTATGCTCAATTATTTTCACATTCTGCAGATTATGACTTTTATGGCAATAGAGGAACTAGTGGAATTGATGGATCGACCTCCACTGCTGTAGGACATGCCATAAAAGATCTGGGTGCGCATTTTATGATCACAGGAGACATTAGTTTCTTCTATGATTCCAATGCTTTATGGAACACTCAATTTCCTAGGAATCTAAAGATTATTTTGATCAACAATCAAGGAGGTGACATATTTAGAATCATACCTGGTCCGAAAAAATCTGACGTAAGAGAGGATTTCTTTGCAACGAAACACCAGACACAAGCGAAAGGTCTTTGTGATTCTTTCGGTTTTGATTATTATTTTTGTGATAATCATATAGAATTAAAAAAACAGTGGGAATGTTTTCTAAACAACCCAAATAAGACTTTGTTTGAGATAAAAATCTCAGAAAAAATAGGTCCCGAAACGCTTTCGGAACTTTTTGAACACTTAAAAAAATAACTATGAGCGAAATAAACTGGACAACCGTAAAAGAATACGAAGATATTACTTACAAAAAATGCAATGGCGTTGCCAGAATTGCTTTTAACAGACCTGATGTAAGAAATGCTTTTAGACCCAAGACAACAAGCGAACTTTATGACGCATTTTATGATGCCAATGAAGACACCAGCATTGGAGTCGTTTTATTGAGTGCCGAAGGTCCATCATCAAAAGATGGAGTATTTTCTTTTTGTAGTGGTGGTGATCAAAAAGCAAGAGGAAAAGAAGGATATGTTGGTGATGATGGATATCACCGCCTAAATATCCTAGAAGTTCAACGTTTAATACGCTTTATGCCCAAAGTTGTTATCGCAGTAGTACCCGGTTGGGCTGTAGGTGGAGGACATAGTTTACACGTAGTTTGTGATATGACTATAGCCAGTAAAGAACATGCAATTTTTAAACAAACCGATGCTGATGTTACCAGCTTTGATGGTGGATACGGGTCAGCTTATCTTGCCAAAATGGTAGGGCAGAAAAAAGCTCGTGAAATCTTTTTCTTAGGAAGAAATTACTCAGCCCAAGAAGCCTATGAAATGGGAATGGTAAATGCGGTGGTTCCACATGAAGAACTAGAAACTACGGCTTACCAATGGGCTCAAGAAGTTTTAGGAAAATCGCCAATTTCTATCAAAATGCTCAAATTTGCCATGAACCTTACCGACGACGGAATGGTAGGACAACAGGTTTTTGCAGGGGAAGCCACACGCCTAGCCTATATGACCGATGAAGCAAAAGAAGGTAGAAATGCCTTCTTGGAAAAAAGAAAACCCAATTTTGATAAAAAATGGATTCCGTAGTAATCAAACAACAACCGCAAAGCTCATTAATCACTTTGCGGTTTTTTTAGCCTTTGTAAAACAAAGACACCTTTTAATATATTTCTTTAAAAAATTAATTATAACGATATAATGAACAAAACTTTTTTATTAATCCTCTTTTCATGGGTATCTCTAGGAATCAGTAAAGCACAAGTGTCAGCAACAGGATCCATAATCCCTCGAGATAATGAAGACCTAATTGGTTTTAGATTGGATGTACAAGTTGAAAATCTACAATTTGGAGGAGGTTTACTTGCCGAAAACAATAAGAAAACACATTATCACCTTAATATAGGTTTTAAATCTTCTAAAGGGAATAAAATCCATTTTGGAGCTGATTTTTCAGTCCTTTTTCATAAAAAATACGCTTATCTGTTTTCAGACGAAATAGAAACTAGAACGAAATTGGGAATTTGGCCTTATATTGATTTTTACATTGCACCTGTTTTATACTTTAAATTAAGTTCTGGTTTTTTTAATGACCAGAATGGTATGCTCATTTATCCTCAAATAGGCTTAGGAATAAATTTTGGAAGAGCTACCAAAAAATAGTTTTGTGTTTTTTTTGAATAATAAGCTTACTTTTCGACCTTAAAAAAGGTAATCCTAATCAAAAGGATAAAGATTTGTTTTTTATACCGTTTATGGTATAAATTTATCCTCCACATCATACCAAAGAATTCTGAAAACTCATTTATAAATGAAGAAAAGCAAGTGAGAGTATAATAAGTAATCTATATTATTACCCATAGAAATAATCAATTCATCTAATGATAACGGCTTAATCCTATATTTTTCAATAATTTCAATGTCAAAAATTTAATATTTCTAAATAATGACAGAAGCAAAACTATTCCTTCTTGGGCAAGAAATAGAGCTCCTTTGGACAGATATGGACTATCTAAGAGACACCAGAAGACGTGGTAATCCCAGTTCTGAAACTTATGGTGGATGCATCTCAATGGCATTTGAAACCACCGAAAGAACCGACCAAATCCTAGACTGGATGACCAAATATAGCAAAGACAAAACTTGGGAAGAAATAGATAAAATGGAAGCAGGAAAAATCTGTTTCTATGCCGAAGGTTTTGATTATCCACCCACCAAAACATGGAAATTTAGAGATGCTCACTTAATCTTTTTC
The DNA here is from genome assembly GCA_025210805.1 of Flavobacteriales bacterium. Classification (NCBI taxonomy): domain Bacteria; kingdom Pseudomonadati; phylum Bacteroidota; class Flavobacteriia; order Flavobacteriales; species Flavobacteriales bacterium. The sequence goes on along the minus strand of JAOAQX010000032.1, from coordinate 61,101 downwards.
GAAGAAATATTTGTGGCAGAAGGTCCCATAGGTATGCAAACCATTATAAAAATATCTCCTGCCGTACAAAACTATGGTTGCGAATATGTAAAACCTTGGAATGTGAGCTGGAAACCAGAGCGGGAGAAGTTGCCTTTTAAGAAGCGTGTGATGGAAATCCCTACTATTTTATCGTTGGATTGGATTGATGTAGATCAAAACGTCATTAGCGAAGCAAAATATTGTAATAATGTCGGGTTAAAATTATGTTTTTCTAACTCCCAAGAAAAAGAGGTAATCATAAAAATCACCAAAAAAGATGGAACTGAATTTGAGAAAAACAAAAAGGAGCTCTTTTACAAAGAAGCAGTAAAAGAAAATTCCTTAATCATTACAGGTATTGAAATAAAATCTAAATGGGAGGAGTTTAAAACAGCAATTTTTGATGAACTACAAGTTACGGCGGAATATTTTTCTTCGAAAATTACAGGGAGAACATTACAAATCCTTCCCTCTTCCAAAGTTCTAGTAGAGTTTAGACCTGGTACAAAATATCAAGGTGATTTCGGTTTTGATTGGATACGAAATGGCGATACCAAAAAGGCAGGAGATATTGATTATAAAAATATCATAGGAGAATATACTAATCGTGTCTTCAAAAAAGACCCAAAGGAATACGATAAACTCATGAAAACCTTTGGAACAGAAAACAATCCTTTAGATAAAACAAAAAATTATATAAGCCCTTTTTTATCCATTTACCCTAACAAAAAAGCTACCTTATCCTTGCATCTAGAAATAAAAGATGCTGACGCTCAAAAGATAGAATACACCTATGATAAAACCTTCTTTAAGCTCAATAAAACAGAAATTTCTCATAAAACGGTTGGAAAAACTGTTTTACCTGATGAATTGACTATAGAATGTATTAAAGAATTTTCTAAAAAACAAGAAATATCCATTTCTGCCGATGGAAAATTTGCCGGTAAAATAGAACTTATTCCAAATGCAAAACCATATAGATACAAAGCTGAAATTGTCTTTGTTCATGTTAAAACTGATATAGGAAATGGAATAAAGAAAGGTAGCTCCATAAAAGAATCAAATCTTTTAACAAAGTATTTAAACCAAGGTATTATTAAACCTATGATACATTCAGAAGATTTAGACTTGACCAAAGATAAAATACTAAACAGTACTTATAGATTAGACAGGGGAAAAGGAAAGAGCAAACAATTCGTAATCAACGATATTCCAAGTATTCACAATCATCTTTTGACTGAATTCGAAAAAGTATTTAAACAATATAAAGGTGCTTTTAAGGTATTTTTCTTTGATGAAAACGGTGGAGAGATGATAAAAGACAAAACGGGTAAACTAAAATATCAAGGTTATAACGGTGCTGCTCAAAGCACTAATTCACTTTCTGTTGTCCTTTACAATACACACAATACCTCTACTACCACCCATGAGATTCTTCATGCCATGGGCTTATACCATAGCTTTAGCAACAATGGACAATTCACCTTAGAAAAAGCCAAAACCGAAAATATTATGGATTATTCTCACCATAAGGGAATAAACCGTATCAGTACTTGGAAATGGCAATGGGAAAAAATATGGAAAAACTCCCATATCACAAAAGAATAATATTATGAAAAAAACTATCTTTTTGCTAATCATGATACTCGTATCCTGTCAAGCTCAAAACACGAAACAAAAAAGCAACCATCAAAAAAAAGAAATGACTACAGAAAAATTTGATATCAAAAAATTTGAGAAAAACCAAGTGAATGGTAACTATAGCTTTGTATTAGAAAATGGATACTCTGTTAAACAATTTTATTCGGGGCTTAATAGTTCTAAAATATATTTAGAATATTATTTTACACCAGAAAAAAAGCACTTTTACCTCTATAAAGAGTTCTATTTTAATGGTATATTAAAAACAGTTGGCTTTAGAAATAAAATTAGTTCATTTCAGATTGGTATTTGGAAAACCTATAATAAAAAAGGAGAACTCATAGAAGAAATAAATTATGACGAACCTTTTGATTTTAGCTTCGAGCAAGTCCTAGAACTTCTCAAAAAAGAAAAAGACCTGATTGATCCCTATAACAAAAATACCAATATTTCTAGAGGAATTGACGGTGATAAGCCTATCTGGGAAGTATCATATAGAAAAGAATACGGCAGAAGAGAAACCATCATTATTGATGGGAAAACAGGTGAAATAATCGAAAGAGATTTCTACTTACATGAGGATAATTGATTTTCTGAAGATATCTTAGACACTTTTAAATACATTGAATTGGAAATAGCAAAATTCTATATCACAAAAAAATTGCTAAACTGTTTTCTCTTTACAGCTCAAAGTTCAATTTCAGGTTTAGCAAACGCCCTGTTAAATAGTTCGGAACAGCAAATTCTTGTTGTTTAGCGTCCTTTATCCAAAGATAACTTTGGGTATTATTTATTGCCAAAAGGTTAAAAACCTCTACAGTAAACCAAACTTGATCAAAGTGTTTTAAAAAACTGGTCTTTATTTCGTCTTGTTTTTTCAAGGCGTAAGAAAATCCAATATCTACTCTTTTGTATGATGGAATCCTCAAAATTTGTTCCTTTCGTTCAGATTCATTGGGTCCAAAGGGTAAACCTGTTGCATAAGAAGCGGCAAGACTAAATCTAATATCTTCATTTTTATTCAAATGGTCTTGATAAAACATACTCACACTTAAAGCACGATCTGTAGGTTTGGGAATAAAACCAAAATTATCGCCCTCTACATCTTCCATATTTCTCATGAGTGCTAAACTCACAAAAGATTCAGAGCCTTTTACAATTTCGCCATTGAGCCTCCATTCTAAACCAGTACTATAACCTACTGCATTGTTGTGCGCATAGTATTTAATCAGTAAATTCTCCATTTGGTAAGGAATTACATCCCAGAGATATTTAAAATACAACTCAGTTGTCATCTTAAAAGGTCTTCCAAAAAGGGTAAGCTCATAATCATTTGCCAAGGTAGATTGTACCGATTTTTGAGAACGAATATCAGGATTCAATTGCCCTTTTAAATCTCTAAGTTCCCTATAAAAAGGACTTTGATTATAGGAACCTAAGCTCCATTTAAAAATCATATCCCTTTTCATTTTTGGTTTATAACTCATATGCAACCTTGGGGAAACAAAAAATTCTTGATTATAATCCCAATAATTTGCTCGTATTCCTGCATTTAGTGTCCAATGTTCTTTTTTTGCATTTTCCCATTGGGTTTTATAGCTTGCAAAACCAAAAAATCTGTTAGAATTCAAGGTGTTTTTTGCAAATACTTTTCTATCCAACTCAAGTGCATCATTTTCTCCATTGGTACTAAAACCTAGCGAATCAATATATCGCCATTCATCCAATCGATCATTAATGGCATCATTTTGAAACGAAAGCCCTGCTTTCCATTGTGATTTTTCATCGGGGTTTTCCTTTTTGAAATTTAAGGATACTCTATTTACTTGAGCCGAAAACCTGTTTCTTGCATGATTAAGATACTCTCCTACTCCAGTGATATTTGAAACATTACCAAAATTTTCTGAACCTGGATTATTATCTACTTGCCCTAAAATATAATAACCATCAATATCATAAAATTCTTGCTCAACGGTTCTAAAATGGCTGTATTGTGCACTTATTTCCGTGTTTTCATCAATATTTCTTTGATATTTTAAAGCCAAATTTGCACTTTCGTAATCGTCTATTTCTTGCCCTTCAAAAACCACACGAAGCTGCTTGATATCCTGTACTGTTCCAAAGCTTGTAGTACGAGTAGAGGGAATAAATTGATAATTGTTTCTGCTATAATTTCCTAAAAAAGATAGACTAGAAACGGCATTCAGATCATAGTGAACATAAGCCTGCGCATCAAAAAACTGAGGTCTATAATCTCCTTGTGTATCTAAGGATTTAAGAATAAAAGCTGGATTTTTATATCTAAAACTCCCCAAGAAGGTAAGCTTATTTTCTTTTATTTTCAATGGTGACCCAATGGTAATTCCTCCACCTTGGAAACTCATATTTCCTTGTAGTCCAAATTTTTCTGGTCGGCGATAAGTGATATCCAAAACAGAAGCCATTTTATCCCCATATTCTGCTCCAAAACCTCCCGCTGAAAATCGGATGCTTTCTACCATATCAGAATTAATAAAACTCAATCCTTCTTGTTTACCCGAACGTACTAAAAATGGGCGGTAGATTTCTAATCCATTTACATAAATAAGATTTTCATCAAAATTTCCACCTCTTACAGAGTACTGAGAACTCAACTCATTATTGGTAGTGGTAGAAGCCGAGATAGAACGAATCATACCTTCTACGCCTTGGTTTACACCTGATATTTTATTTATATCTTTCACTTTTACCTCTGTAGTATTGGTGGTACGGTTTTCTGATCGGTCAGTAACTGTTACTTCTCCAAGTCCTTCTACTTTTTCTTCCAGCACAATATGTTGAGCCGTATTCTGATTAGCAAAAATACTTACGAGGACTTCCTTTTTATGATGAGAAACTGTAGAATATGACACCTTGTGAGTTCCCACAGGTAATTCTAATTCATATTTTCCTAATTCATTTGATAATGCCGTTGCTTTTCCTGAAATTACGTGAGTTTCCGAAATAGGTTTATTGTTTTTATCCGTAATGGTTCCTATCAATGTTCCTGTTTGAGCAAATGATTGAGAGAGAATAATCAAAAAGAAAAATAAAAAACTGTGTTTCATAACTAGTAATCCCTAACGGATAAATTCTGTTTTTATGATTTTAGAATTGCCACAATTGTCGGTTATTTGAAAACTAAACTGATGTTTTTTTCCATTTGGCTTATTTTCAAAATAATGGTAAAAACGATTCCTTTTGGCATCATAGTCTACAATAACCCATTTTCCGTTGAGTTTTGCTTCATATTTTTTTATGCCAGATTGTAAATCTAATCCTTTTATAATGATCTTTTTCTTTTTTGTAAGATTTTGCCCTTTCTTGAAATTTAAGATTTTGATATAAGGTCGGTCATTATCATAATCTAAGGTGAAATCTTTGAGATTCCTTGTTTTTATAAAAATTCGCTTGCCTTCAAAACGGGCCTTTTGATAACTTCCATTAAACACAAAACAAAGCTTATGAATTCTAGAGAGTAATTTCTCTGGGCAATCCATTTCAATTTTTATTTTCTTATGAATTCCATAGTTCTCAGGTTCAATATCTACTTTAGGAATACCTTTTACCCATTGGGTATCTAGTGTAAAAGCGATATCGTGATATAAACTCTTAGACGAAAACGCCATTTCAATTCCTTTTTCATCAACAATAGAAGCTTCTTTATAAGATAAATTGAGTCCTTCTTTTAAGGAGCTATTTTTTTCTTCTCTAGATTTTTTAAACTTCCACTGTGCTACCGAAATATTTCCTTTTATATCTTTTACAATCACTTTTGCCTGATGCACAAGATTGTCCTCTATTTCTTTAAACAGTATTTGCTTATCATAATCTATGACACTCAATTTCATATTCGGCATAGGAAATAGTCTTAAAAATCTTTCTTTCGCTTTTTTTAAAAAATCGTAATCTACTAAAGCATTTATGTATCTACTTTCTGCATAAGAATACTCGTCCATAAGTACTGAAAACGCCTTTTGATTATCCACATAATAATCTAGGCTATAAAATCCGTTTTTGTTTTTTGCACCATTTGCCCGATCATAAATTTTTATTCCAAAGGCAGGAAATCCAGTCGTTTTAAGCGTGTCTGAAATCATATATTTTCCGCTTCCTGTTTCCTTAAAGGTGAATTTTTCACGACGATTAATGAGTCCCTCTGCATCTGAAGCGAAATCATACACCATTAAAGATGAAATATCTGGTGGTATTTTGTCGCTCACTTTTTTAAAAACATACTGAGGATTTATAGGGTGCTGATTTGCCATATTTCTTACCTCAAAATGCAAATGTGGACCTCCAGAACCTCCAGAATTTCCAGAAAGACCTATTTTCCCTCCTTGTTTTATGGGTAATTTGCCTTCCTTAACGGTTAAATCAACTTCATTCTTCTTATTTCTTTTTTGATACGATTTTATAAAACGATCTATTTGAGGGTTGAACTTTTGAAGATGCGCATAAACACTAGTAATCCCAGATTCAGGATGGTGGATATATAATGCTTTTCCGTATCCGTATGGAGAAATTTTTATCCTCGAAATATATCCATCGGCAATAGAAACAACCTTTTTTCCCTCTACTCCTCCTGTTTTAATATCTAATCCGCCATGGAAATGATTGGAACGTAATTCACAAAAATTTCCCGATAGTTTCATGGGGAAATTCACTGGTGGTACAAAGTGGTATTTACTTAGTTTTTTTTCCCAATTTGTTTGACTCCATGCAAACTGACTGAGGAGTAGGAATAAAAAGATGATTTTTTTTATCATAAATATTTTTCTATAAATTGTATTATTTCTTGCTTTTCCGAGGGATGAAAGAACTGCATTTCTTTATCTCTTCTAAACCAAGTCATTTGTCTTTTTGCATATCTTCGTGTGTTTTGTTTTATTTTCTCCACACAGGTTTTTCGATCTATTTTATTGTCAAAAAAATCAAAAAACTCTTTGTATCCCACAGTTTGAAGTGCTTGTCTGTGTTGATGATTAATCAACTCTCTAACTTCGTTTTCTAATCCCTCTTCCATCATCAAGTCTACCCGATGATTAATACGTTCATAAAGTTCTTCTCTTTCTCTCTGAAGAGCTATTTTCAATACGCTAAAAGGTCGTTCTTTCGCCTTTTTGTTTTTTTGATAATAACTTAAATTTTTTCCTGTTTGCCAATACATTTCAATAGGACGCATCAATCTTCTATGGTTTTGTTGATCCACTTGTGCCCAAAATTCTGGATCTATTTCTTTTACCAGTTCTTGAAGACCTACTAAGCCTTTTTGTGCAAAAAGAAGTTCTACCCGATCTCTAGTTTCTTGTTCAATGGGCGGAATATCATCAATCCCTTCCAGTAATGCCGAATAATATAAACCAGAACCTCCTACAAGAAAAGCGATATTCTTTTTTTGAAACAATTGTTCTAAAATCTGTAGAGCATCTCTTTCAAATTTACCAACGGAATAATGCTCATCAAGTGATAAATGCTGAACAAAATGGTGTTTTACATCTTGCATTTCTTTTTCACTTGGCACAGCAGTTCCAATAGACATTCCCTCAAAAAACTGACGAGAATCACATGATAATATTTCTGTACCAAAATATTTTGCCAATTCTACGCTCAAATTAGTTTTTCCAATGGCGGTTGGACCTGTTAATAAAACAAGAAATGGTTTTTTCATCAGTTTTTTTTAAATAAAACACAAAAGTAAGAAAAAGAGATTGTACAATTTTGCTTTCCTTATTTGAACAACATGACCTAAAAAGGATATCCAATTCCAATATTTAGCTGAACATTAGAAGTGGTAAAAGGCTGATTAATAATCCACCTTTCAGATCTTGGTAGTGAGATATACTCTTGACTCCCTGGTTGATTTTTGTCGTAATTTGGATTTCTTTTACCCAAAGTAGGATCATAAAGCGGATATCCTAAATCGACTCTAAAAACAGCAAAATCGAAATCGAATCTTAAACCAACTCCTGTACCCAAGTACAATTGGGTATAGAAATTATCTAAAGCGAAAGTTGCTCCTGGTCTCAATAAATTCCCTTCATTATCACGAGATTCTCTTAAATCCCAAACATTTCCTGCATCTACAAAAAATGCTCCTTTAAAGGATTCATAGATGGCAAAACGATATTCAACATTAAGCTCTAATTTAATATCTGCGGAATAATTGAGGCGATTGTTATCGCTGTATTCTCCAGGTTCTGAGACTATAGGAGGAAAAGCACGAATATCGTTAGAACCTCCAATAGTATATTGCTTGTTAAACGGTAGTGATACAGAATTTCCGTAAGGGATTCCAAGACCGGTAAACATCCGAACTCCTAATTCTGTTTTCGTTCCAAACTTAAAAAAATGTCGATAATCCAAATCTAGTTTGATGTATTGAGAAAATGGAATTCCCAAAACGGTATAAGTACCCTCTTCTGTAGTCTTAAAAATACTCGTAAGATTACCTAAGGTTCTGAGTATATTTCCACTAAATTCCACCCGTCCTATAAAGTAATCATAATCTAGTGATTTTCTTGGATTTTGATTATTATAAGTAAATACATAACTGGTAGATGGGTTGGCAAAATTGGAAAAATTCTGTTGAATCTCTGGACCCGAAAAACCTGATAAATCAGAGTTTTCATCCATTCTAATAAAGTTGATCTGAACAGGATTTAGTTGATGCCCTGTTTTTCCAAATTTCCAAGAATAACCAAAATAAGCACTCGACTCTACCCTTCCATACAAAGGGTTTTTGAATCTATTAAAACTCAATGCTACCTTTGTTTTAGCATAACTGGTGGGTGGAAATAGTTTCTGGGTATTAAACGGAGATAAAATTTTCGGGAATGTGATATCCGTTTCAAGACCATAGGAATGAATACTGAAAAAGTTGAATCTTTCATTTTCCCCCAAATTATTGAGATCTCCCCTCATGGATCCAAATAACTTTACTCCCCAGGTTTCCCCTCCTCTAAATAGATTACGCCTCGTAAGCTCTATTCTTCCAGAAATACCAAATGCTCCAGTATGGTGGATCCCTTCCAAAAGTTGTGTCTGAGAATAGCGTTTTTGTTCGTTGAGTTCTATAAAAATGGCAATATTTTGAGGTGATGACTCAGATATATTAATTCTAATTTGCTCAAATACATTCAAATTATTGAGCTTAGAATAGGTTAAATCTATTGCTTCTCTATTATATAAGTCCCCTTTTTTGAACAAAAGACTTGAAGTAATTACCTGTTTTTTTAAAGGAAAAGGCTTATTGTTTTCTAAGTAAATGGTGAGTTCAGGATACTTTACTGTATCAATCTTTACTACAGCATCTGACTTAGAATCAATCAATCTGATATAAATATCTTCATAGGTATATTTTTTAAAATTAGAAACCACAGAATCCTCAGATATTCTCCTATGAATAAGATATCTAAGTTCAACATTTCCATTTTTACCCAAAGTATCCGCAACAAAACGGATATTATTTTCATTAAAATCAAAATATCCTTTACTTGCCAATAATTTTTTAATGTGTAGTCGTTCCTCTGCTATTTTCCAATAATCGTAGGCATCACCTTCTCTTAGTCTATTTTCATAAGGAAATCGTTCTATCAAATGGGCAATCGCCGAATCTTTTATTCCTGTTTTATCCATTTGAGAAACAGGATAAGATTTTCCTCTGTAAACTCTATAGATTACTTTCGTTTTTCGTTTTTTGGTAATTTCTTCAACCGTTACACGGTTTTGGAAATAGGATTTATTTTTAAAATAAAAATGTAGCTGTTCTCTTGAATTCTCTGTAGCAGCCGGATCATATAGGACTTTTACATTTTTGAGACCCATGAACTTTTTCTTAGGCTTTTGCTTGATATATGAAAGGATTTCTTCATCCTGACTTTTTTTTCCGTCAATAAAAATCTCTAAACCCGTAAGAATAGATTGGGTTTCTGGAACCCCTTTAGTAACACTACATGACAAAAAATGAGCAGACAGCCCTAAAATAAAAAGGAATCGTATAATTTTACCCAGAATAATTTTATTCGCTATCATTCGTTTCATTCAAATACGTGGTATGTTATCAAAAGCTAAACAAAAGTACATACAATCTCTCCAAAGAAAAAAGATTAGATATAAAGAAAACCGATTTATCGCCGAAGGGAAAAAAACCATCGACACACTCTTGCAGTCTAATCTTGAAGTAGAACATCTGTTTTCTTTACAAGAATGGAACCAATTTACGCAATATCAAAATACTAATTTTCACTTAATTTCAAAAGAAGAATTAGATTCTATTTCCAATATGTCTCAGGCTGACGATGGTATTGCTATTGTAAAAATACCTGAAGAAGCTATTAATACTTCAGAAATATCGGAATGGAGTATTTTATTGGATCAAGTAAACGACCCTGGAAACCTTGGGACTATTATCCGTTTAGCAGACTGGTATGGTATCAAACAAATTTTTTACACCAAAGGAACTACAGATCCTTATCAACCCAAAACGGTTCAAGCTTCTATGGGTGCTATTGGAAATATTACAATCTCTGAAGTTCCTGATCATTTTTTATCCAATATTGAGCTTCCAAGTTTTGGAACGGTGATGGATGGCGAAGCTCTAAAAGCTGGAGATTTTCCTGAAAAAGGTATTTTAATTATGGGAAATGAAGCAAATGGAATCCGCCCAAATATCTTGGAACAGGCTGACAAAAAAATTAGAATTGATGCACATTCCAATACTTTATCGGAGTCTTTAAATGTGGCTATGGCAACAGGAATCTTTCTAGATCGAATTTTTCATTAATATTTTTTTAGCTAAATATTGTTTAAAACAAAATAAAAACATAATATTGCACCCGCTAAAGGGCAAAAACACTAAAATTCGGGGTGTAGCGTAGCCCGGTTATCGCGCCACGTTTGGGACGTGGAGGCCGCAGGTTCGAATCCTGCCACCCCGACTAAAAAAAGCATTTGATTTTCATCAAATGCTTTTTTTTTATAAACTAACTTTGAGTATCTCTCGTTCCTCTTCCCCTTGTAAAACAACAATATATAAAGCATTTGGAAATGCTGAAAAATCTATTTCTTGTTGATTATTTAAATTTCCAAAAAAGGAGACCAATTGACCCGAAGTATTGTAAATTCTTAAAGAATACTCTTTATCAACTTGGAGAAGTTTTAAACTTTTTTGACTTGAAAGGTATATCATTTTAGAACGCTCAGCAGAGGTTTTTTCAACTGAAAGATTGGTATTAAAATACATCCGACTCATAACTCTAGTCATCCAATTCCCGTTTTCATAATTTTCAAATTTCTTTTTCCAAAAAGCCTGAAAAGGAGTCTGAATAGATAAAGAAAATCCATCTTCAAAAGGTTCTACCGTTTTTAGCTCAGACCATGAAAAAGGGATTAGAAAGTAGGTACTCCTATCACTTGGTTTTAAATTTCCAGAGTGAATAACATAATGCGTTGCTGTTACTTTACCTTCTTCATAAACAAAATTTGTTTGAGAATCATCTGTCCATATTCCTTTCTTTTTCCTTGTTACTTTACTTTGAGACAATAAATTATCTAGATCATAAGAGTATTCTGTCTTATAATCAACAGAGGCAATAAGATCCTTTGAATATGTGGAATCTACTTGTCCATTTGCATTATAATACAAGAATATTTTTTGAACAGTATCTTGCTCTGAAGGATAAACTTTTACATAAGTAATTTCACTCAATAAACCCATTGAATTATATTCATAGAGTTTTCTTTTATAATCCAATTTTTTATCAAAGAAATCAAAATTATCTCGATGTTCCTTTAACTTTCCATTTGGATAAAAAATACTCCTAAATTCTCTTGTCGTATCACTATTTCCATTAAAAAATCCAGTTGTAACATAAGTTCTTACTTCATTTGGAGAATATGAATATTTTGTTTGAGTATAAGTGGTGGATGTACCACTATAATAGCCTCTGTTTTCACTAGAAACACATTGGTTTCCTATAAAAGTAAAATGCCTTCTATAACTATTGGAATCTAAAGAACCATTATTCCAATAATAATCCACCACAACTGAACTATCTACTCTGTGAAGATTCTGGGCATAAGAAGGAAAAAAATTGTACAAGATCAAAAAAACTAAAACTAACCTATTCATTTTCTGATGGTTTTAAAGGTGTAATCATAAAAATAATAAAAAAATCTAGATTACACCATTTATGAAGCTAACTCACTCATTAACAATGGTGAAATACTAAAATCAACCACAAAGTAGTGACTTAGAGAGTAGTTTTAGCCAGTAATCGTTATTAATCCATTTCAATCTGGTTTTAACCAAAGCCAATCCCGTCCTTAAAGTAGAAATCCGTTCTATAGTTTAAATTTCAATACTTGACGCCCCTTTTTACTTTGCAAAACGGCAATATAAATACCCGTACTCAATTTTGGAAGTTGAATATTTGTTTCTCCTATAATCCCGCCATATTCATTTATTGTTTGTCCTGTAATATTCAAAATACTCAAAGAAGAATAATTTTCTAATTGTGTAATTTTCAACAAACCTGTTTGGGCTTCGTAATGCATTTTTGCAAGTTCGTTTTCTTGATATTCTTCTACAGAAATTTTTGGCGTGAAATAATATTTTGTCTTTTCATCTACAATCCAAGTTCCAGAATTATTGAGATCTACTTCTACTACCTCTTGTGTAAAAGCGTTTACAGGTAAATTACTCTCATAATCAAATGGGTTTGTAAGTTTAAGAGGCGAGAGAGTATGATCCCAAAGGTGGTTGATAATATCATAGGTTACTCTTTCTTTAGATTCCCAAACTCCATTTTCTCCAAGTAATGTTTCTTTTATTACTTGGGTCGCACTATTGGTATAAGTAATATCTTTATTCTGCTCCCAAAAAATGTCACTAAAATCATAGATCTTTTCACTAGTAAGCTTCCCGTTTGTATAAAAATAGTGATATTTATTTGCTACTCCTATATCACCATGAAGTGTTTCAACTATAGAATCTAATTGTGATGAATTATTATAATAAAAATGTGCAACTTTATTAACCACAGGAGGTGTTTGAGATACATTATAGTTTATTAACTTATTGATTCTTCCTTGTGAATTGTATTCATATTTCACTTTGATAAACTGAGTAGAATTACCCATAATTTTCAGAAACAATTGATGCTCCACCAATCGGTTATTTTGATCATATAAGTTTCTTGTGTGGCTTAAAGTATCTATAGAACCATTGTTTAAAGTATCTATATATCGCACATTCGCCTCATTTGCACCATACTCAAAATCAATAGCATAATTATCGAAAATAGTATCTTCAACATAGGTTATATACCCTTTTGAACATTGATTTCCTGTATATTCAAAGTCTACAGACTGGAATGCGGTATCAATTCCATCATCATAATGATAATAGGTTATTTCCCTTATACTATCTAACTGATTAGTAATTTGAGCAGATGCAACTGCAAATAGTAATAAACTAAAAGTGAATAGATTTTTCTTCATAGCTATGAATTCGTATTTGTTTTAAAATTATGCTCAAAATTATCGTCTTATTTTTTATTCAATATTATTTTTCAGTTCAATACACCTATTCAATCGACTAATAATAAATATTTTACACCAATTATTTATTCAGCACTTACATTAAAATGGTATTAAAACCATTTACTCATATTCGCACTCAATTAAAAAAGCCTAATCAAAAAATTTCTTGATTAGGCTTTTTAAAAATATTTTCAGATCCTGAGTTCTAGCTCAAATTCAATCCTTCAGCTAATGCATCTCTAAGAACGGTAAAACCTTCTGCTTCTACAGAGCGTGCATACACATTGTTGAACTAAACCCGTTTCACTGGTAGCTTTTTCTTAAAAGCACCTAAAACTACAAAATTCTCTAATTTTAAGAAAGTTAAAGATCATGAAAAAAGACCTTTGATTACTCAAAAGTCTTTCGATATTTTCTAAAAACGTCCTGTTTAGAGATTTTAGGTTTTAGCCGATCCCGATGTTTTCGGGACAAGCTATTGTCTTCAGATTTTGCTCTGCGAGGAATTTGAAGACTTAGTTATTGTACTGCGTTTTATTTATTCTATAATATACTGAGTTCTCAATCCCTTCACAACTGTCATTTTTCCAAAATTTCATTTTCAATTTTTCTAAAACTACAATAGACGCTTTATTATCAATAGAAGCTCGCCCAATAACTTCATTAATTTTTAAGTTATTGAATCCGTATTCCAAAGAAGCTCTTGCCGATTCAGTTGCATAACCTTTTCCCCATTGATTTTTGAAGAAACGAAAACCTAAATCGATTAATTTTTCTTCATTGAGTTTTAATCCACACCAACCTATAAAATCATTAGAACCCTTAGAAATTACTGCCCAACGTCCAAATCCATTTTTTTTATAATCATTGTAATTTCTCAAAAATGATTCAGCTTCAGAAACTGATGAAAAAGCTCTATCTCCTGTATATTTTAAAACTTCAGGGTCTGAATTTAGATTATAAAAATCTTCTGAATCCGAAATATCTAGTTCACGCAATATAAGTCTTTTTGATTCAATTATTTTTTTCATTCCTTAATGCAATATTGTTAGTTTAGTTAAAAATTTAAACTTAGGCAAGTTTACAATTATATTTCTTTAAACCGTCAAATTGTAAGTTTATCGAACTTTGTTATTTGTACCAATTTTTTCTAATTCTTTCCATTTTTCATAAGAAATAATTCCATTTTCGGGTTTTCCTTTTCCATCCAAAATTCCAATATATTCAAGTGAATGTCCATCAGGGTCTTCAAAATATATCGATATAGCAGGCATCCAAGCAAAAACCATAGGTCTCTCAGTTCCATCGTTTAGGAAATTCCGACACTTAATATTATGTTTTTTTAAATATTCAACAGATTCATTTAAAACCCAATCAGGTTCACATTCAAAAGCAAAATGTCTTATATCAATTTCCTCTTTTGGTTTTTCCCATAGTCCTAACATAAATTGCTTAGGTTTTCCAATCCAAAAAAAAGCAGCTCGCCTTTCATCTTCAAAATGGCATTGTTCTAATTTCATTTTTTTCGAGTAAAAATCAATCGATCGTTCAAGATTTTCAACAAATAAATGTGTTTCAAAAAGTCCTTTAATCATCTATATTTCCTGTTTTTCAATGTAGTACAACGTTTCGGCTATGTGTAGTGTCCCGAAGGGCATTACGTATATTAGGCTTAGTTTTTTATTAGGTTCATTATTAATTTCAGAATAGTATCTCTTTGCTCTGGCAAACTTTGAGCAACAGCAAGTGCTAATGTTACAAGAGTGTTGTCATCAATTTTTCTTTTTCCTACTTGATTTTTGTGATAATTATTCTGCTCAAGGAACCAAACAAAAATGAACGATCCAATTCTTTTATTTCCATCACTAAAGGCGTGTCCCTTTATTATTGAGTACAATAACTGAGCAGCTTGTTCTTCCACTGTTGGATATGCAAGTTTTCCAAATACTGTTTGAGATATGCTTCCTAATATTCCTTCAAATGATTTGTCTTTTTCATTTCCGAAGATTTCAGACGCTTCTCCTTTTTGAATAAGAGACTGTTTAAGTTCTTGGATTGCCTTCTTTACGTCATCGTAGTTTATTATGTAAATAACATCTTCATTCAATCCTTCCATTGACAATTCTTCTGTGTCATATTTATTTAGAAGTTCGAATGATTTTGAATAGTGTCCTATTATTGAAAGGAAGCCATCGGTTATTTGTTTTTGATTTTGAAAAGCAGCTTCATTTAAGTAGTCTATCTGTAATTCAAGCTCTTTAATTTTTTCGGCACTAGATTGAAGAAGGCTTTTATTTATGGTGTAACCTTTAAGTAAATATTCCTTTAATTTATCTGTTGCCCATATTCTAAATTCCGTTGCTAGAGGAGACTTTACTCTGTATCCTACAGATATTATTACATCAAGGTTGTAATGAACTACTTCTCTTTGGACTTCTCTACTGCCTTCTAGTCGAACTTGTGCAGTTTTTGCACTAGTTGCTGCTTCATCAAGCTCTCCTTCTTTAAAAGCATTTTTTATATGTCGATTAATAACAGTTCTATCCCTTCCAAAAATATCTGCAATTTGAAGCTCAGTTGCCCAAAGAGTATCAGCACCTTTGTCCAGAATTACTTGGTATTCAGTAACACCTTGAGTAGGCTTAAAAGCAACTAGTGCTCTCTTCTCATCAGTATTTTTAGATTCTGTGTTCATATTGTGTTTTCAAATTAACCCCAACGGTGCGTATAAGAATAGTAGCAGACTGTGTGGTACTTTCCTATCAAGTTACAGAAAAGTTAAAGCGGGCTACAGCCCTTGAATTCACTACTATCTCGGCTATTATTTTTATAAAGTGTTCAACTAAACCCGTTTCACAGGTAGCTTTTTCTTAAAAGCACCTAAAACTACAAAATTCTCTAATTTTAAGAAAGTTAAAGATCATGAAAAAAGACTTTTGATTGCTCAATAATCTTTTGATATTTTCTGAAAACGTCCTGTTTAGAGGTTTTAGGTTTTAGCCGATCCCGATGTTTCGGGACAGGCTACCTAGTTCAGATTTTGCTCTGCGAGGAATTTGAAGGCTTAGTTATTAGGTGCTGTTATTTATTATTCTATTAATTACTTTCATTTTACGTCTTACGGTTCTATAACTTAAATAATGACTATAAAATTGATTTTTATAAGTATTTAATAATGCTTGCATTTGGATATACTGGTGAGTACAATCTAATAAATCTTTATCAAAAACTTTAGTGATTTCTAATTCATAGTATTCTTTTATTAAATCTAACGATGGCTTTATTACATAATTATAAGTGATGTAATAATCTGTTCTTTTGTCTTCATCTAAATTTTGCCAATCAAACCATATCAAATCTTGTTTATTTATGAATTCTGCAATTTTACTGGGTAATTCTTTACCGTTAACTTCTACCATTAAGTGGTCAAAATTTAATCTGAATTTACCTAAAGCATCTTTATATTTATTATGATATCCAATATGTTTATCAACCATTGTTATTAAATCAGGTTCAATCCTGTTTTCTGTAAATTTTAGAACTTTTAACGAAGCCCAAAGCTTGTGGAACGAAATCTCGTCTTTTTTTCTATTGCAAAAGCAAAATTTCCATTTTCTTTTAATTCGATATGCTTCGTATATATCTGTAAATTTAAGCTCATAAAAAGTATCTAAATATGTTAACTCTTTATGAGTTAAACTCCAACTTTGATTATGTTCTATGGACACTGTTTTGTGAAATTTAAATACATTTGACTCAGAAACTTCAAGTTCACTAATAGTTTTACTTATAAGTATTTTTATAGTATTTCGAATATCCTTTCGCTTTTTAAATTCATTACTTTTTTGAAACAAATACTTAACGATTCCACCTGTTATAAAAATGAATAGGGAGATTATCGCTGTAAAATAAATTTTGTTTGCAGGGTTATTAATAAAATCCCATAATGTTTCTTTCATTAAAGTTCACGGTTTTAATAGTGCCTAACAACCATATAAACACCCCCTCACATAACACAGGTGCATTTATACGCCTTATACGTTTATACTTTTTGTCATAATCAAAAACACAAAAAGCCCAGTAAATACAAGTTTTGGAAGTAAATCTAGAGGTACTATTTATATTTTTGAATATCATGATACTAAGGTACAAAAAACATTTTTATGGAGAAAAAATAAACGAATAATACCAATTACTATTTTTCAACTTCAAGCAAAAAGCCTGATCAAGAAATCTAAGTAAATTTCTTAATCAGGCTTTATTAAAATACTTTATAATTTGAGTCTAGCTCAAATCCAATCCTTCCGCTAATGCATCTCTAAGAACGGTAAAACCTTCTGTTCCTACAGAGAGTCTTACAAGAGAATTGGTAATTCCTCTTAAACATCTTTCTTCTTCTGGCACTACCGAGTGAGTCATACTTGCGGGGTGTTCTATATAAGAAATTACAGAACCTAAACTTACCGCCAATTCCATTGGTGTTTCAGGTCTTGCAAAGTAATTCATTAGGCTTACTCCTGCATCAAAACCACCTTTTAGTTCAAAGGCGATCATTCCTCCACCATTTCTCATTTGTGTTTTGCACAATTCATGATCTGGGTGAGACTCAAGTCCTGGATACCATATTTGATCTACTTTTGGGTGATTCTCTAAAAACTCTGCAAGTTTTTGAGCAGTACCACACTGAGCTTCCATACGGATTCCTAAATCTTGTACACTCAAGCTATTCAACCAAGAATCAAAAGGTGAAGGTGTAGGTCCGAAATCTTTATAAGCTAAGAAAAGATCATTTGAAAAATATTCAAATGGTCCTAAAGCCGCACCTGCAATAGAAGCAGAATGCCCATTTACATATTTTGTTAAAGAGTGAATAACGATATCTGCTCCTAGCCTAAAAGGTTGTTGTAAATAAGGAGAACAGAAAGTATTATCCACAATCAAAAGTGCTTCATCGGCTTCAGTTATCTGAGATAAAGCTTCAATATCGCACATTCTTAATGTAGGATTATCTGGTGTTTCTACAAAAAGCGCTGCAATATTGTGGTGTTTTTCAAACAAGGCCTTAACTGCTTCGGTGTTTGTAGCGTCCACAAAGTGAACCTCCACTCCCCAACGTTCCTCTAAATACCTTGCAAAAGAGTCTGTACAACCATAAACATTACCAAAAACCAAAGCATCACCTGGTTTTACAAATCCCATAATTGTTGTTGAGATTGCTGCCATCCCTGATGAAAAAACCAATGTTCCAATAGTTGGTTCTTTTTCATCATTTGCCAAAGCATCATCTATCAAGTGCTTACATTCAAGCTGGAACAATACTTTTTCTAAATACTCTGTATTTGGATTTCCTAGTCGGGTATAAATTCTTGCAAAGGGTTTTTCTCCTGAAGGGGAAACTCCTAAGAATCTGTCAGCTCCATCTTGTACATTACGAAATTTGAATGTAGATTTTTGATGAATACTCGGCAAACCTGTACCAGAACAAATTGCGTTGAACACATCGGCATTCAATTGTTTTTCTTCTGAGCGGAGGTATTTATTTTTTTTCTCAACCCAATTGGGCCACCAATCAAATCTTCCTTTCATGGGTGATTTATTTTAATGTTTACTATAATTTTAGGCGAATTTATTCCTATTTTTTGAATAGGAAATTATCCATTCTTCAAGATTCTTTAAAAATCCCAAGAAACGGTAATTTCACTGTTTCCTGCCAATAATTTATGTACAGGACATTTTGGCGCTATTGCTTTTAATCTTTTTTGCTGTTTCTCATCAAAATCACCCTCAATAGAAATATGAATATGAAAAGCTGTTGAACGATCTTCTTTCATTTCAAAACTGGTGTCGGCAGTAATACTTCCTACTTCCCATCCTTTTCTCTCAATATACATTTTGAGCGTCATCGTTGTACAACCACCCAATGCTGCAGTTAAATGCTCTTTTGGACTTGCTCCATAATTCCCTCCATTATTTGCAGGTGAATTATCCATTTGGAGATTATAATCTCTTACCGCTGTATCAGTTTTGTACTGATCTTTTGTTGTTGTTTTTGTAGTAATCATGTTTTATTTTAGATTGATATCAAACAGAAAGTGTCTAAAAAGATAATTTTGAAATTCTTCCCGATGTTTTTTGGGAATTTTTATCTTGTTTTTGCTCAAAATATATTTTCGATTGCCAATTTCGATAGGAATTTTAAGATTACCTAATCCTTCCAGATAAATAAGATCCTTTCTTCGCTTTCTTTTGATAAACACTCGGGGGATTTCTTTTTGATCTAAATAGACCTTAAAAAATACATCCAACTCTTTATCAAGAGATTGTTCCAAAAAATCTTTTACTTCTTCTCCTGTTACAATTTGATGGCGAAATTTAAGTGATAATTTTTTAATGGTTTGTAACCAAAGTCTATCATCAGCCACGATATTTCTCAAAGTATGCAACACCCAAGTTCCTTTAAAATAGATATCAGTGTGGTGACCACTTTTATGAGTATGAGGAACTCCTTGCAGAGGAGCATCGTGAGTAATTCTTTTTCTTTGATAAGCTAAATAATCTAACATCGACTCATAACCATACAAATCCTCCACATACAAAGCTTCTGAATACGTACAAAAACTTTCGTGAATCCACATATCTGCACGATCTTTCATGCTCACAGAGTTTCCCCACCACTCATGACCACTTTCATGAATAATGATAAAATCAAAATCTATTTCCTTTGGGTAAGCTCCTAAATACCCCTTTTTGTATTGATTTCCATAAGCGATTGCAGACTGGTGTTCCATACCTAAATAAGGTGTTTCTACCAAGGCATAACCGTCTTTTGGAAAAGGATACGCTCCGAAATATTTTTCGAAACTACGAAGCATGGGTTTCACTTGTGTGAATTGCTTTTTGGCTTTTTTAAGATGATTTTTTAAAACATAATAATCTAAATCAATAACAGCTCCATCTACACTTTGAAAAGTATCAGAAAAATGGGTATAATTTCCAATATTCATAGTGATATTATAATTATTGATGGGATGATGTGTTTTCCAAGTTGTTTTACGCCACCCGTTTGCTAAAATAGAATCCGCATAAAGGTTTCCATTGCTCACAAAAAATAATGAATCAGGGTAAGTGCAAGAAAATGTTACACTATCTGCTTCATCTGACAACAAATCTTTATTTGGCCACCAAGTACTGGCACCATCACCTTGACAAGAAACCCCTAACCAAGGATTTGCTTGCGTATCTTGATACCATGTAAAACCGCCGCTCCAAGGGGGATTTTTTGCTTCAAGAGGACTCCCTTCATAATATATTGTAAACTGACTATTACTTCCTTTTTTTAACATTTCAGGAAAAGTGATCATCACTTGTCTATGAATTCTTTTGAAAGGAAGTGACTGCCCACTCCAAATAATTCTATTTATAGATAAATTTTTGTGTAAGTCAACAGAAAGTTTTTCCGTTTCATTATTAAGTTCAAAATAAACTGTGACATGCCCTTTCAGCTTTTTCTCCTCAAAACTTACTTGTAAATCTAGTTCATAATGATGAACATTATAGGCTAATCTTTCTTTGTTTGGCGTTGCCAAAAGAATATTTTCTTGTCCATAAACAGAGGTTTTCAAACTTAAAAACATCGATAAGATCAAAAAAAATGTGATGGTATTTTTATTCACAACTGATGGTGTTTTTTTACAGTTTCTAATATTTCCAAAAATTCTTCTTCGGGAAAATCGCCCTTGGGGTCAAAATGAAATACTTTCACCCATTTTCTTCCTTCAAAAACTAATCTAGGGTGATCATAATTTTCACCTTGCATAAAACCTAAATAAAATGCTTGCTTTTTTTCATTTTTATATAGATAAATTACGTTTTTTCCATTCAGACAAAAAAAAGGAACTCCATACTTTTTCGCTTCATCAAATTCTGGAATACGCTTTTTGATCAATTCTCGGATATACAAATAAGTAGCACGGTAATTCTCCGAAAGATTGTGGTAATATTCCTCTACAGCATTCATCTTCTATTTTTTTGTTTTTAACCAAAGTGAATTCCCCACTACTACGACATCAGAAAATGCCATAAACAATGCAGCATACATTGGATCTACAAATCCTAGAAGTGCCATGGGAATGGCAACCAAATTATAAGAAAATGCCCAAAATAGATTTTGCTTAATTGTTTGATAAGTAAGGTAAGAAATTCGATGTGCCTCTTTTAATTGACCGATTTTATCAGGATTCAACAAGAGAATATCTGCTTGGTGCTGGGTAATATCATTGGCATGAGTAAAAGAAACACCTATGTCAGCTTTTTTCAAAGCGGGTGCATCATTTATTCCATCTCCTACCATAGCTGTATGTGCGTTTTGAGATGCTTTTTGAATAAGCAAAAGTTTTTCATCTGGCAATAATTCGCCCTTTGCTTCTATTCCGAATTCAATGGATAATTCATCTACTTTTTCCTGTTTATCTCCGCTGATAATTGACAAATTAATTCCACTTTTCTCAAAATATTTTAAAGTTTCTTGGGTATCTTCTTTTACCTCGTCACTCAATTTTACAGAAGCAATATGCACTTGATTTTTAATCAAAAATAGATGAAAGTCTTGAGCTTTATTTTGCTCAGGCAACCATCTATAAGAACCTAATTTCCAAATATTGCCCTCAGGATCTTTACCAAGTATTCCGAAACCCGCTTGCTCTTCAATATCATTTAATTCTATTATTTCTTTTTCATGATCTATTAAAGAATTTCTTATTGATTTAGCGATAGGATGGGAAGAATGGGATTCTAATGCATCTATAACACTTCGCACTTTTAGGGCAGATTCCTCTCCAAATATTTTAATTTCATCCACCACAAATGATCCTTTGGTGAGCGTTCCTGTTTTATCTAAAAATATTTTTTTCACTTTTGCAAAATGCTCTAAAGCTTGAGCAGATCGAAACAAAACTCCTTTTTTAATTGCTTTTCCAATTCCCACGACTACCGCTGTAGGCGTTGCTAAGCCTAATGCACAAGGACAAGAGATTACTAAAACGGCAATACTTCTGAGTACCGAAGCTTGTAAACTAATATCAAAAAGGAAATAGTTTAAGAAAAAACCTAATACAGAAATACTCGCAACAATAGGTACAAACCAAGCACTCACTTGATCCGCCAAATGCTGAATGGGCGCTCTTTGAACTTCCGCTGACTCCATCATTTCTACAATTCTAGAAAGTGTACTGTTTTTTGAGACTGCTTCAACACGCATCACAAAACTTCCATGAACATTAATAGATCCACTTTTTACGGTATCTCCTTGTCCTTTTGTTATCGCATGAGATTCACCAGTAAGCATAGATTCATCAAGAGAAGCGTCTCCAGACTCTATCCTTCCATCGCAAGGAATTGCGTCACCTTGATTAATCATTACATAAGCACCAATGGGAATATCTTTTGTTTTCTTTTCTTCTAATCCTTCGGCTGTTTTTACGGTGTAAACATCCTCTTCAAAACTTCTTAGCTCACTCAAAGCTGTATTGGTTTTTTTGAGGGCATAATGCTCGATCACAGAACCCAAAAGAACCAAAGTAATTATGGTTGCCGAAGTTTCAAAGAACATATATTCGCCAGGGTTTTGAGTAAAAAACAACCCGTATAAGCTGTACCCAAAGGCCGATAGAGCCCCCATAAGAATCAGAACATCCATATTGGCTAATCCTGCACGGATAGAACCTATTGCACCTTTTCCGTAATTCATCAGCCCGATAATCAAAACAGGAATAGACAACACTAGCTGAACATAACCATTTTGTATCCAGCTTCCTTTAGAAAAAAACATTGCTGAAAACAATAATAAAGAAAAGGGCAAAGTCAAAAAGAAATACAAGACTGCTTTATGGGTGCTTCTTTTGCTTTTTAGTGCTTCAATATCGTTATTTTCATCAATAATTTGTGCTTTAAAACCCGATTTTTCAATGTCTTTTTTAATGGTTTCTAGGTCAATATTCTCCACAAAATCAAAACGCACTAAATCGTCTTGAAATCTTACATCAACGTTTTTGAGCCCCTTAGCTTCAAGTGTTTTTCTTACAGAAAGTGCACAATTTGCACAGGTCATTCCTTCTACAATAAACTCTTGTTTTTTTATACTAGCCATGGTTTAAAATTGTTTGGCAACTTCCGTTCGAATTTGAACCAAAGCCATATCCGCTATCCATTCAACCGCTTCTTCATGTTCTTCATCTAGCTTCGCTTGCATCATTTGGAAAAATGCAGGCGATGGCGTTTGAGGAGGCATTCCTTTTGACAATTCTGCAAGCTCCAACACTACTTGATTTTTTGCAGCTTCAATGGTTTCCCAAAGCTCACGAGACACATATATTTGCTGTGAAATATTGTGATCAAATTCTTGCTGAACACTTTGTTGTAAAACATTTTTATACTCCATTGCCGAAATATTTTCTTGAGGATGCATTCGTATGATCAAGCTTTTTGGATGAATTCTTTCAAGAAATAAAGCCAACCTTTCATAAGCTTGTAGCCTTGCTGGTGTAGCAATTTGTTGATTCATTTTCCTCAATTCTAAATAACGCATTTCTTCTTCTCTTTGTAAAAAACGCTGAATAAGTAGATAAATTCCACCCAAAACAATGAGAAAAATTGCTACAATACTTAAAGTGATATATAATTCCATATTTATTGTTGTTTTAGTCTTACTTTGGTAAAGGTAAGCATTGCTCTGAATATTCTGAACAAAGCTAAAAGCGCTTCCCTCAAAAATAGATCTTCTGCGACAACAATTATCATCAAAAACGGCAACTACAGCTAACAAAGATTAGATATAAATATTTGTTGGATATAAAAGAATCATTCGATATTATTATCGACTTTACACCCTTTTCCCCCATTTATTAGCAGAATCACAATGTATAACTACACTTTCACCTTTGAATTCTCTTTTGATCTTCAAATAGAATTAATTAAGCTCAAATCCCAAAAAACAACTGACAAATCTCGAAAAATTGAATTTAACTAACATTTTACTACAATTCACTTTTATAACACTCCATTTATAGAAAAATCATTTGCACATGAACACAATCTATCTTAACTTGTAGTCATAAATCCTAATAGAACTATAATTAGGATAGAAACTTTAACATTATTATAAAAAATTATGGAAACGATTAAACAATCTTTAGATGCATTTATTACATCTGGAATTCAAGGTGCTGGAGAATGGGCACCAAAACTTTTAGGAGCATTAGTTGCTTTATTTATTGGTTTTCTTATCATACGTCTTTTGATTAAAGGAATTTCGAGGTTAATTCATGCTTCTAAGATGGATGCCACTTTAAAACCATTTATCATTACCACTGTTGGGCTCTTGCTTAAAGCCTTATTATTTATTTCTGTTGCTTCCGTTTTAGGTGTAGAAATGACTTCTTTTGCAGCTTTATTAGGAGCAGTTGCTTTAGCAATTGGAATGGCATTCCAAGGTTCTTTTGGAAATGTAGCTTCTGGGGTAATGATTCTCATATTCAAACCTTTTAAAGCCGGTGATTTAATTGAAGTAAATGGACATTTAGGTTTTGTAAAAGAAGTATCCGTATTTGTTACATTTTTAGAAACTTTTCAAAACAAAACAGTAATTGTACCTAATGGAAAAATCACTGCCGAATCTATTGTGAATTTCTCTGCAAAAGGAAATGTAAGAGCAGATATCCCTTTTGCAGTAAGATATGATGCAGACCAAGACAAAGCTCAAGAAATTGTTTTGAATGTTCTTAAAAACTCACCAATTGTTCTACAAGATCCAGCACCTTCTGTTTATGTAACAAATCTTGGAGAAAGTTCTGTAGAATTTCTTGCTTTACCTTTCTGTACTGTTGAAAATTACTGGGATGTTTATTGGGGATTAAGAGGACAAATAAAAGCTGAGCTTGGAAAAGCTGGGTTTGAAGCTCCGTTTAAGCAAGTGGTTTATAACCAAAAATAATCATTGAAAATTTTAGCGAGTAATCGTATTACTCATTAAAAAAGGAGTTGAACCATTTGATTGGTTAACTCCTTTTTTTTTGATTTATACCGATGAATAAATTAACACCAAAAATGGGCTATTTTTTATTTAGTTCGCAAATTTCTGGTATGCTTTTAAAGTATTCTGTAATAAAGAAGCGATCGTCATGGGGCCTACACCTCCAGGTACTGGTGTAATTGCTTGTACTTTTTTAGAAACTCCAGCAAACTCAACGTCTCCTTTCAGTCTAAATCCTCTTGGAGCCTCAGGATCATCGATTCTATGAATACCCACATCGATCACCACGGCACCTTCTTTTACCATATCTTCTTTTATAAACTCCGCTTTACCAAGTGCCACAATCAAAATATCAGCATTTTGGCAATGTTGCTTTAAATTCTTCGTTCTACTATGCGTAAGCGTTACGGTAGAATTCCCCCCTAAAACATTCCTACTCATCAAGATACTCATAGGAGTTCCTACAATATTACTTCTTCCAACAACCACACAATTTTTACCTTCGGTTTCTATATTACTCCTTTTCAAAAGCTCAACAATCCCATTAGGTGTTGCTGGTAAAAATGTATCCATTCCTAAAACCATTTCACCAATATTTTGTGGATGAAATCCATCCACATCTTTTGATGGATCAATCGCCATAGTGACATTTTCTTCTGATATATGCTTAGGTAAAGGAAGCTGCACAATAAAACCATCAACTGAAGTATTTTGGTTTAACTTTTGAATCTCTTGTATCAATTCTGACTCTGATATATTTGCATCAAATCTCAAAATTTCTGAGGCAAAACCTACATATTCACAAGCCTTCACTTTTGCATTTACATAAGTTCTACTTGCTCCATCATCACCCACTAAAATGGCTATAAGTTTTGGTGCTCTTTTTCCTTCTTCTTGAATTGTTTTACAAGTATCTTTTATTTCATCTTTGATGCTTGCAGAACATTGGGTACCGCTTAAGAGAATCATGCTAATTTATTTTAATTGAAACATAAACTAGCGAACAAATTTACATCAATTTTGTTATTATTATTTAGAAAAAAAAATGAAGATTTCAACAACCAAAAATTAAAGAAAAATTTAAAATATGTATTTACAAGTATTTTAAATAGATGTTTAGTTTTTAACATTTCAAAAACTAATGAATACTAAATAAGAATGTTGTATATTTATCATTATACTTTGTTATAATAACGCCTTTAAAATGTATTATTTTTATAACAATCTATATTTTTTTTATTATATTTGTAAATACATTTAAATATTCGAACAGAATCTGTTCCTATACCTATAAATGTATTATTGTGCGAGTTAGAAAACCCCTATTTGTCAACGGACAAAAGGGGTTTTCTTTTTATATTTATTTTCAAAATTATTTTTTAGCAAAACAAATATCTACAACAAGCTCAGACATCGACGTGTCTCCTGGACTGTTTTGATAAACTTCAAATGGATGGTAGTTTTTCTGCGGTTTAAACTCCTTGTTTCTTTGCATCATTACTTGTGCTGCCCAAGCATTTCCAAGATGTTCGTAGCGTCCCTTATGCCTCACTTTATTAACAGAAATGGCGGGCAAATTACCGGTTATTATTTCTCCAGACAATTCCTTTGGTACATTGTCTACTGGGAAACCAGCTGTGTAAACAACTTCTTTACTTACAAAATCAAATTTGTGATACTGAGAAAACGGCAATGTGTTCATCTCTAATTGACGCTCTTGTGCAAACTTTGTAAGTGTTAGGAAGTCTTTTTTCATCATGTCTCCCATTTCCTCAATAGTTGTCGATCTTTTAATTCCGATAAAAGTACAACCGTCAAAGTGTTCATCTGGCTTAATTTCGAGTGAGCTTTCTACAGTACCCAACTCTATAAAATCTTTTAACATTTTGAGCCCTCTTTCATAATCCATCCCAACATAGGCTTCCATTTGTTTTTTCATAAAGAACATAAACCAAGGCATCTTACTTTCCATCGTCCATGTGACTTCAACTCCGTCATTAATATCTTTCAAACGAAAACTTACATTTGCTTTAGATTTAAAGGGCTTTAGAAATGCTAAACGATACTTTATTTCATCTCCTAGATCTTCGGTTACTTCCATTTCACCTGCTCCTACTCTTTTCCCTTCCCAAGAATAATAGCTTTTAGCTGAGTTCACTTCCACTTTTGCTTCGGGCTCACAGATAAGCCACGGCGACCAATTTGTCCAAGTATTAAAATCGACTAAAACATCGTGAACTTTTTGTTTATCAGCATTAATCATAATTTTTCTGTGGATATTCATTTTCCCCATAATGTTCTTTTTTAGATAATTAATAAATAAAAATACCCATTTTTTGATGATTTTTGATCGTTTGGATAAAAAAAATACTCTTGAAGAAAAACATGAATCTAGTTATCGAAGAAATTCTAACAGAAATTAAAATGCAAAACAGAAAATTTGGCGTTCAAAACTATACAGCAGTGGAATGGATTCCTATTTTTCGTATAAGAAATAGGCGAAACCAGTAAAGAAATCGTAGATTATCATGAAGTGAAATAAATGAGTATTGAACAAGTAATCGGTATGATTCAAGTAGCAGCACTCGCTATTCAAATGATTGATTCTTTATATCTTAAAAAAATTAGTTTATTGCTATTTAGAATAATTAAAAATAAGTAACTTTGGAGCCACAAAGAATTTATATGGGCTCAAAAAAAACGAAGAAAAAGGATCATAAAATTATGGTAAAACATTTGGATTCAAGCGAAAAACTCAAATCCAAATGTTGTGATAAGTACAAAAAGTCTGAGAAAAAAAGGTGCAAAAAATGCCCATGTTTTGATTTAATCAAAAAAACAGCCTAAACCCCTTTTTGGTCTCTTTTTGAGGCAATACCTCTTCTTTTTGCACTTTAGGTAATCTATTCATTTTTCTTTGTATTCTATCCTTTTCACTTTTAATATAGCTCTCAAATTCTGCATTATAACCATGCAATAAGGCATCATTGAGTGCTTCTTTAGCTTCTGCAAATTTTTGTTGATATTCAAACATGATTGCTTTTTGAACAAAAAGGCTTCCTTTGTCGACACCCCTTACGGTTAGTCCTCTTTTTATGACCTTTTCTGCAGCTTCATATTCTTCATTTAAAATCAACAATTTTGCATAACTAGGATACAATTCTATTGCATCTATATTAATACTAATGGCCTCTTTAAAATAATATTTCGCCATTCTATAATCTTGTAAATATTCCGTATAAATTTTCCCCATAAGAATCAAAGCATTCACTTCTTCTTGATTATAACTTAAAGCTAATTGCAAGGCTTCAACTGCTGTTTCAAGCTCATAAGGGTAAGCATTCATTGCTTTCAATACATATTTTTGTGATAAAGTTGTCATTTCTATTCCTCCTTCATTTTGACTCTTTCAAGTCTATTTTCAAGAAGACATTACTTAGGTAATCAAGTTTCTAAGCGGATCTTCTCAAGTTCATTTTTTAATTTTTGTCTTTGTGATTTATAAGGCTTTTTGCGTTCTTTATTTTTTCCAAAACTTGCCTTAAAATCTTTGCCTTTAAAAGTTCTAACAGGATTTCCTCTTTCTATTTCTTGATGATTTTTCCAGTATTCTTTTACTTCTTTACGGAGTTTATCCATCTCAAAATTCGTGAGTTTCTCACTGAGTCGTTCTTTTGCCAGTTTTTTATTCATTTTTTGTGATCTTCTTTCGCTTGCAACCACCTGCAAACCTGTAGGTAAATGTTTTAAACGAATTGCCGAACTCACTTTGTTTACATGCTGTCCTCCTGGACCAGATGCTCGGATGGCTTGGTATTTTAAATCTTCATCTCGTAAGGTCTTTTCTTTCAAAACACCCCACTCTTTGCAGGCGATATACCAGTTTTTTCTTTTATGGAATTTTCTATATTGAGAAGTTCCAACCCATAAAATGGTTCCACACCATTTAGAAGACAATTCCGACAATCCTGTCCCTTTTATTTGAATTATAACCGACTTGAGCGTTCTTTCTAATGCTCCTTTTTCTTTATGAAGAATTTCATAATCTATTCCGTTATTTTTAAGATCTTCCAAAAGGACTTTGAGTACTTGTGCAACTACCCAATGGCATTCCACTGGACCTGCTCCTGCAGTTAATTGCCATATTTTAGTTTTCATAATCTTGTTGTTTTTGTTTCCAAAACCATTGATTATTTAGCGAAGTTATTAACAAGCTGTGTCAATTATTGTCACTAAATAATCATGATTCTACTTATTCATTCTCACAATTTTTGGCTCAAATTTCCCTACGATTTCAATTAAATCCGTCTGAGCTTCCATCACTTTATGAATATCTTTATAAGCCATCGGGGCTTCATCTACAGAACCTCCAATAAGACTTACTCCATGTGTTTTCAATTTCTTACGGATATCACTTTTTGTAAATTTACTTTTACAAGCAGACCTCGAATGCTTTCTTCCTGCTCCGTGTGAAGCGGAATTTAAAGACGCTTCATTTCCTTTTCCGCGAACTAGAAAACCTGGTTCTGTCATGGTTCCTGGGATAATTCCATATGCTCCCTTGGATGCCGGAGTTGCTCCTTTTCTATGGACAATCAATTCTTGCCCTTGATGCACTTCTTTCCACGCAAAATT
Organism: Flavobacteriales bacterium; assembly: GCA_025210805.1. Classification (NCBI taxonomy): domain Bacteria; kingdom Pseudomonadati; phylum Bacteroidota; class Flavobacteriia; order Flavobacteriales; species Flavobacteriales bacterium. Next base: position 31,217 of record JAOAQX010000032.1, on the reverse strand, counting down.
GTGATGATTTTCTACAGAAGCCAAAAACCTTGTTCCTAAGAGCTTACTAATTCTGTAATGAATATTATCATGACAGGCTTTGGCATATTCTCCTGCCAAATTCATGGCAAGCCAATATTCTTTACCATCATGAGTATTGAGATCTAACCAAGCTAAATGTTCTACATTTTTAGGCAATGGACATTGTTTCTTTGCCAAATATGTATAGTGTTTTGCCACATTAGCTCCCAAACCTCTTGATCCACTATGAGTAAGTAATGCCAAGTATTTTCCTGGAGATAAATTCATTGCATTTGTTTCATCGTAGATACTTAGAGCGCCAAATTCCACAAAATGATTTCCTCCTCCTGATGTACCTAGCTGATCATAAGCTTTTTTCTTAAGTTGCTTTAGGATAGGAATGTCTTGAAACTCTGATCTCGAGAATAATTCGTGATCCATTTTTTTATCATGAGTTTCACTCATCCCAAACTTGGTATGATTTTGTAGAATTCTTTCAAACATCTCTCTCTTTCCTTTTAAATAATCTACAGGAATAGGAAAAACACTTAACCGCATTCTACATCCAATATCCACACCTACGCCATAAGGAATTACCGCATTTTCGCAGGCCAAAACACCTCCTATAGGCAATCCATATCCTGCATGTCCGTCGGGCATTAAAGCTCCAGCTTTAGCAATAGGTAGTTTTAAGGCACTATACAGTTGATATTTTGCCATATCGTCTATGGCATCTTCTCCAAAAATTTTAAATGGAGCTCGAGTACTCATCAGCTCATGCCTGCGTACCTCTACAGGTTTTGTTAATCCTTCGGCTACTTTTGCCCAAAATGTATCGTTTATATACATTTCTGGAGATTTCAAAACTTCTTTCGCTTCTTGAAGTACCGTTTCCTTTTTTTCTTTTTTACGATACCTGTTTATAAGTCCTAAAGCGATATTTAGACTATTTCCTTTTTTGGGAAAACCGATTCTTATCAAATCTTTCCCGCGCATTTTATTTGCCATGATATTTTTTTTTTAAATGCATGGACTCTTAGCCTTCCTAAACTCAAGAATATTCAACACACTAGTAATCATCAAGTGAATATTCAAGAAAATAGTTCAAGAAGAAAAAATTGCGACTCAAAAAACGGTTTCGGAAAAAGTCCGTAGCAAAAAAAAATCCGAAACTCTAGGGCTTCGGATTACTAATCATATTTGCTTTTCTTAGACTAAATAGATGGGTAATCACGAAGCATCATTGTACCTAAACTTGGTACAGAATGACTGAGCCCTTGGCTAAAAGTGTATGTATCAATCATATTACTTCGTTGTTTATAAGAATCAAATAATGACTCTTGGTTCTGTGCTTTATTGCGATGCAAATATTGGAATAAAATTTTAATTACCAAAACTCAAAATGCTATATATCAATTCCTTAAATATAAAAAAAGACAATAGAATTCCTCTCGCTCGTTGGCGATTTTATATTTCGTTGTATTTGAGATATTTTGGAATTGGATGTTTTGTCAAAATTTTGGCAAAAAAAAATCCAAATTTTTCAATTTGGACGTTTTTAATCAAAATGGATTTATTTAAACCCTATTTTCCTTGTTGAAAATGACTAAAAACGTCCTGTATGTCTATAAAAATATTTTGCATCTGCTTCTTTTTGGGGTTAGTAATGGTACAAATATGCACTTTTTTTTCGGTTTTTATGATTCCCTCTTTTATTTATCCACTTCTTTCTGGGGTATCATTCCTCAAGTAGTTGACGTTTTCCATAAAGAAATAAAATACCACAAGCTAGGAAAATAAGTACAATCATGATCCACCAAGTGAGATCGTATCCAAACTGATGAATGATTTGCATTCCTGAATTATGACCAAAGATATGCCCTACTGAAAAAGTAATACTATACAGTGCCATATATTGACCCTGCAAACCTTTTTTTGCTGAATTTAATGCAATGGCATTAGAAAATGGAAAAGCAATCATTTCTCCAAAGCTCATCAAAGCCATTCCCAAAATAATAATACCAATATGAACAGAGAAAAGTACTACAAAAAGACTCAACCCCACCATAAGTGTTCCGACGATGAGCATCTTAACATTGGAAAACTTTTGATTCTCTAGGTATTTCACTAAGGGCATTTCGGCAATAAATATCAGAATCCCATTAAAAGCCATCAATAAACCTATTTGATCTTCACTTATACCCGCAATATCTTTGTAAAACAAGGGAACTGTTGAGAAATATTGTAAAAAAACAAGACTCATAAACATCAAACCTAAGAGAAACAATAGATAAGATGAATCTTTCCAAGGTGACAAAGGGTTTTCCATTTTTTTGATTTCATCTAGAATGACGCTCTTTTTGGGACTCAATAAGAATATCATTAATATTCCTGCAGAAATACAGGTAATTCCATCAAGCCAAAAAAGATACGCATAGCCTAATTGATGAATAATCCAACCGCCAATTGCAGGTCCAATAGAAAACCCCAAGTTAATCGCCAAGCGAACCAAACTGACACTTCGGATTTTATTTTCGGGTTTACTATATTGATTTAAAGCCACAAAAACGGCAGGACGAAATGCATCTGCTAATATCATCAAAACCAAAATTCCAATTCGAAAATCCCAAAGCGAAGTAAGAGATTGAAGTACAAAAAACATAAGCCCTGAACTAATCAAACTTAGAACCATCACTAAATAGGGACCTATTTTGTCTGTTAATTTTCCACCGATCCAAGATCCAATTACAGATCCGATTCCAAAAAAGGTCATCACCCACCCTACTTCTGCTAAACTAAAACCTAAAGATTTATTGAGGTAGAGGGAAATAAATGGTATAACCATAGTTCCTGACCTATTGATGAAGGTGATGAGAGATAACCACCATACTTCCACTGATAAACCAGTGAAAGCGTTATAGTAATTTTTAAAAAGTGTATTCATTTCCTTATATTTTGCTTGTTTGATAAAAATACAAAAGCCCGTTTAGAAACGGGCTTTTAAATGATTGATAAAGGTAATAGACTGATTAATAAAATCGATTACGCTATTTCATTTTTTCCAATTTCTTCTATTTCACTGAAATTTTGAGGTTTATTTTGCCATTTTTTAGATAATAACTTATAAAAAACAAAGGCGGATAATGCTCCTATGAACATACAGCCATAGTTGATTATTGTAAAATTAGAATCTTCTATCCACATGAATGTTTCTTCATCAAATATTGACCATATTCCAATTATTAATCCAATAATAAATATTGGAAAATAATAGGATACAATTCCCAAAATGACATAAACCCACTTTGATTTTCCATGGACTTCTGCCAGTTTGAAGAAATATCTTCCAATAAAATAAATTACTAAAATCGCTAACATTGTTATTTACTATTTATAAAACCCCAAAAAGCCATCAACTTTTCAGAAGATGGCTAGATATTTTGGGAAGTATTAGAAATTATTTTCCTGAATACGTTCCTGCTTCTTTAGCTCTTTTAATGGCTTCCGAAATTCCAACTTTGTTGATTGTTTTCAAAGCTGAAGCAGCGATTCTCAAAGAAACCCACTTATCTTCTTCTGCAATGTAAAAACGTTTTTTGATCAAGTTTACATCAAACGTTCTTTTCGTTTTTCTCATAGAGTGCGATACATTGTTCCCAACCATCGCTTTCTTTCCTGTTAATTGACAAACTCTAGACATTGTATGTTTTTTTTACTTTATTTCTACTTTTTAAGGTCAGCAAATCTACGCAATCATTTTTAAAATACAAGGCTTATAATGATTTATTTAAGTCAACCTTACTTTCTTTCTTCTCACTTATTCAAAATCAAATCGCAATTGATCTATAAAGTTAAGACTTTTCTGCATATAATCATGGCTAAGAACATCTTCATCAATAAAAGGAATATCAGCTCGATATGCTTTTAAAAGACTTTCACCTAAGGTTCCTGTTTTATAAGTCCTAAAAGACATTGCTTGGGATGCATTTAATAATTCTATTGCCAAAACAGACTTAGTGTTTTTTACAATTTCCCACATTTTAGTAGCGGCATTTGCTCCCATGCTCACATGATCCTCTTGCCCATTTGAAGAAACAATAGAATCCACTGAAGCTGGGGTTGCTAATTGCTTACTTTGACTTACTATGGAAGCAGCAGTATATTGAGGAATCATCAAACCTGAATTTAGCCCTGGCTTTGCAACCAAATATGCTGGCAACCCTCTTTCTCCTGAAATCAATTTATAGATCCTACGCTCTGAAATAGATCCTATTTCAGCCATTGCCAAAGAAAGGAAATCAAAACTTAAAGCTAAAGGTTGACCATGAAAATTCCCAGCAGAAATCACTCGATCTTCGTCAGCAAAAACATTTGGATTATCTGTAACCGAATTTATCTCTGTGATAACTACTTTTTCTATATGGCTCAAAGCATCTTTACTTGCTCCATGAACTTGTGGTACACAACGGAAAGAATATGGGTCTTGCACATGAACTTTTTCTTGTCGAATCCCTTCACTATCCTCCAATAATTCGAAAATTTTCTCTGCTGTGTGTAATTGTCCATTATGCGGTCTAATGGCATGAGAGAATACTTCAAAAGGCTCTATTCTTCCATCAAAGGCATCTAATGAAATAGAGGTAATGATATCCGCTAACTCCAATAGTTTTTTTGATTCCAATAAAGAAACAACTCCATAAGCTGACATAAACTGCGTTCCATTCAGCAGCGCCAACCCTTCCTTGGATTTTAAAGTAATTTCCTCCCAACCCATTTTTTGGTTAAGTTCTTTTCCTGAAATTTCTTTCCCTTCAAACACTACTTTTCCTGCTCCAAGAATAGGTAAACTCAAATGAGCTAATGGAGATAAATCACCTGATGCCCCAAGACTTCCTTGCGTGTAAACTACAGGAAAAACATCATTATTATAAAAATCAATTAATCTTTGAACCGTCTGCAATTGCACTCCAGAATGCCCGTAGCTCAATGATTGAATTTTTAAAAACAACATCCATTTTACCATTTCGTGAGGAACTCTCGCTCCCATTCCACAAGCATGAGAAAGCACCAAATTCTTTTGCAATTGACTCAATTCTTCTGTTGAAATACTGTGATCACAAAGTGAACCAAAACCCGTGTTTACCCCATAAATTGGCTTTTCTGTAGAAGCTGTTTTATGATCTAAATACGCTCGGCATTTTTCTATTCTCTGAATTGCTTCGTCTGATAAAGCCAATTTTTTTCTTTCTGAATGCAAAGAAATAAGCGTGTTCATCCCTATAAAATCGGGTGAAATATGATGGATTTCCATAGTTTTAAATCTGATTTTTATACAAACGCACAAAGATAATAGGAATCCTGTTGATTTAAAAATTAATCCCTACGAAAGGATTGAAAACCGTTATGATAAATCTATTCAACAAATAGACACAAGAAACGTAAAATCCTATCTATCGATCTTTCCGATCTCCATTCATTTTCCAATCCGTAAAAGTAAAAATGGAATTGAAGAGATAGAAGATATACTTTGCCACATTGGGAATATTTCCTTGAAGCCCATTTTTAATGAGCTGTATAATATTATAAGCAATCCAACTTAAAAAAGTGTCTTGATATTTAAACACATTAGAGAAATTTCCATTGATAGAAAGTCCGAAACTAATGGCAATAGAATGAAAAAGCATGGCTTTAGTTTCCAAAAAATTGGAATCATCAAAAAGCCAAAACCCTAGGTAAACCAAAGCATATCCTAAAAACAGTCCAAAAACATTGATGAAATAGAAGAATCTATCAGGTTTTTTTATCCGAATTCCTTTTACCCAACGATATGAAGCTAGAATATGTGCCAAAAAAGAAAAAGGATAAGTAATAATTGCGGATCTGTTTCCTAATAAAAAATCATTGAGTCCTGAATTAATCGTGGTAAAAATGGAAATAATATTTCCTTTATTATTTTGTCTTCCCACCAAACGTGTTGTGAGTAAAGAAAAAACCGCACCAACTGTAGCCAACAAACCTAAAGGGTAAGCCCCTGATAAAACCGCTTCCCACCAAAACTCTAAAGATCTAGTACTGCTTATCTCTCCATTAAAATATATGGTCTTATGATACCCTTTCACCAAAGTGATAACTAGAACCAAAATCGCTCCAAAGAGGTCCAAAAAAGGGGAATTTACCCATTTACGCACCCAGTTTTTCATGATATTTTTCCTGAAAATTAACGGCTACAAAGGTAGGTTTTTTAGCTTGTAGAAAGCCTTCAAAGCACTAAAAAATTCTAGTATCTTTGTGCCCTATGAAATTATCTTCTAAAATACTGGAAGAAGCCGTAGAACAAATTGCGGCATTACCAGGTGTGGGTAAAAAATCGGCATTTAGACTTGCCTTGCATTTCTTGAAGAAAGACAAAGCCTTTGCAGATCGTTTTACTCAAGCTATTTCTACACTCAAAGAACAAGTTTTTGAGTGTGTAGAGTGTCATTATATTTCTGACCAAGAAGTATGTGAGATTTGTTCAAACCCTACAAGAACGAATGATTCTATCTGTGTTGTAGAAGATATTAACGATGTGATGGCTATTGAATCTACCCAACAATTTAATGGGAAATATCACGTTCTTGGTGGTGTAATCTCTCCAATGGATGGAATTGGTCCTTTGGATTTACATATCAATGACCTAATTAGCAAAGTGGAAAAACATCAACCAAGTGAAGTTATTTTAGCCTTAAACCCCACTATGGACGGAGACACTACACAGTTCTATTTATACAAAAAACTCAAGAATTTCTCGGTAGAAATCTCTACATTGGCAAGAGGAGTTTCTTACGGCGAGAACCTTGAATATACTGATGAAACAACTCTTGGAAGATCTCTTCACCAGCGATTACCTTATGAAAAAACTGTCAAGCGAGCTTAAAAAGTATCTATGAAACTCTCCATCATCATTGTGAACTATAATGTTCGTCACTTTCTTGAACAAGCCATTTACGCTGCCGAAAAAGCAATCAAAAATATGGATGCCGAGATCCTTGTGGTGGATAATAATTCTCAAGATGATTCTGTAGAAATGATGGAAACCGTGTTTCCTCACATCACATGTATTGCAAACAAGGATAACCCAGGGTTTTCTAAAGCCAATAACCAAGCTATGAAAATAGCAAAAGGGGAATATTTCCTATTGCTAAATCCCGACACTTTAGTTGCAGAAGATACTTTTGAAAAATGCTGTGATTACCTTGACAAACATCCAAAAGTTGGTGGTTTGGGTATCAAAATGATTGATGGAAAAGGAATTTATCTTCCTGAATCAAAAAGAGGTTTACCCAGCCCAATGGTGGCTTTTTATAAAATTTTCGGACTTTCTGCTATTTTTCCAAAGTCTAAAAAATTTGGAAAATACCACCTCTCCTATCTAGATAAAAATGAGAATCATCAAATAGAAGTCCTTTCGGGTGCTTTTATGATGATGAGAAAAACGGCACTTGACAAATGTGGCTTACTAGACGAAGATTTCTTTATGTATGGAGAAGATATCGATCTTTCCTACAGGATAGAGCTTGCTGGCTTTGAAAATGTCTATTTTGCCGATTCTCAAATTATCCATTATAAAGGAGAAAGCACAAAGAAAGGCTCTATCAACTATGTTTTTGTTTTTTATAAAGCCATGATTTTGTTTGCAAAAAAACATTTTCAGAAAACAAATTCTTTCCTGTTTCAATGGGCTATTTATTTGGCTATTTATCTGAGGGCTTTTTTGGCTCTAGCCAAAAGGTTTTTTCAAAAATTCACTTTACCCATCATTGACGCTAGCGTATTAACGCTATCTTTTGTGTTTATAAAAAACTATTGGGAAGCCAATCACTTATATATTTTGGGAGGTGAGTATCCCAGTTTTTTACTCCAAAACATGCTCCCGATGTATATAGGTATCTGGATGCTCGGTTTATTCTTTAGCAGAACCTATCACAAAACCGAAAAAATTATTTCCTCACTTAGAGGAATTGCTATGGGATCTATAGGAATTCTGGTATTCTATTCACTACTACCCGAAAGTCTTAGAACTTCAAGAGCGCTTATTTTATTAACTTCATTGGCAGGTGGAGTTTGGTTATTTCTTAGTCGAACTTTTTTCCAACTCAGAAACCAACATAAAAACCACCTAAAACAAGGGAAAAACAGAATTCTTATTCTCTCCACAGCAGATGATTATAAGCAAATTCTCCAAAAAAAATTACTCTCAGAAGAACAAAGTTATCACAAAGTGATTCATGAAAAATGGTCTGTTAAACACATTAAAAACACCATAAATACTTTTCAAATAAACCAAGTTTTATTTTCTAATAGCCTCTTATCTCACAAAGAAATTATTGCACTAATGGAAGCTCTTCAACCATTAGATTTAGAATTTAAAATAAAATTACAAGAAAAAGATTTTATCTTAGGCTCAAACTCAATTCATCGTCAAGGAGACGTAATTACCGATATGAAATTAAACCTCGCCCAAAAAGAAAAACAATCTCAAAAAAGACAATTAGACTTTGTACTCAGTCTGGTTCTTTTGTTAATTTCGCCCTTATTATTCTTATGGATGAATCATCCTGTGGGATTTATCAAAAATATCTTCTTTGTACTTTTTGGAGACAAAACGTGGATTGGATATCTTCCTCAAGAAGAAACAGACCCAAGACTCCCTAAGATAAAGGAAGGGATTATTCATCATGCTATCGCCAATGAAAATTGGCAAACACTCAAACCCGAAGAAAAAAAGGAACTTAATTTTCTTTATGCCAAAGACAATAGTTCTGAAGAAGACTTCTCATTACTTCTTAAAAACCTCAAAAAACTAGGAACAGAATCATGAAATATTTCGAATTTTTAATTGATGTAGAAACAGCCTACCCAGGAGAAGTGGCTATCTGGTCGCCAATAATTACTGCCGAACTTGCTGAAATAGGTTTCGAAAGTTTTGTGGAAGAAGGTAATGTTCTAAAAGCGTATGTTCAAGAGGAAAACATGGACCATAATGCGCTAGAAGATTTATTTTGTCTTCAACAAAAAAACTATACATTCCAAGAAATTGAAAATCAAAATTGGAATGCAGAATGGGAAAAGAATTATACAGCAATCAATGTGGATAACCAATGCGTAATTAGAGCCGATTTTCACCCAAAACAACCTGTAGAATTTGATATTCTTATCAACCCAAAAATGTCTTTCGGGACGGGGCATCACGAAACCACTCACATGATGACTTCGTTTGTCCTAGAAACTAGCTGCGAAAACAAAGATATTCTTGATATGGGATGCGGAACAGGTGTTTTAGCCATCTTAGCAAAAATGAAAAATGCGGCCTATGTTGAAGCGATTGACAATGACGAATGGGCTTTTGAAAACAGTGCTGATAATATCCGCCTAAACAAGCAAGAAATCACTTGTAAACTAGGAGATGCAAGCCTACTTGGAAATCACAGTTTTGATATTATTTTAGCAAATATCAACAGAAATATCTTGCTTAATGATATGCCAGAATATGTGAAAAATCTAAAAGAAAATGGCTTAATTTTCTTTAGCGGTTTCTATACAATGGATATTGAGAAAATAGAAGCTAAGGCCAATGAACTTGGACTTCAATTATTGGATCAAAAAGAAAGAAACGATTGGGTTTCTCTTAAATTTCAAAAAGCATAAATGAGCCGAGCAAAACTTCTTTTCGTCATCATATTTGGATTTTCTGCTAGTCTTTCTTTTGGACAAACAGAAACGGATAAAGATCTTTTTCTTAAAAAACTTAAACAAGAAATCTATCCTTACCTTCATGCCGATGTGTACCAAGAAGGGAAAGTTTTTATAAATTATTATAGGGAAAACAACCACCCTATATTAGACCGAAAAATGCGAACTTTCCATCAGCTCATGAAAGAGAATCATCTCTCGGTTTCTGAGGATTATTTTCACCTTTTCAGAATTTACAACGCTTATTACCAAGGAAAATTTGACGAAGACCAACTGCTTGATCTTATCAATTTTTCGGGGAAGTTTCTTCAAAACGCAAGAGTATCAGAGATCAAAAGGCTGGTGGTGGTTCTTGCCAATTTCTTGGAAGAAACTACTCTTTTCGCTTCTCAAAATTATTCTTGGAAAATAGAAACAGACAAATGGAAATTTGAAACAGAACCCACAGCAATTATTCATTTCCCAAAAGCCAATTTGATTTGTTCAAACGGAGATGATGAATTTAAAATACGGAGTACAAAAGGAGATTACTATCTACTCAATGGAGATTTTGTGGGACAAGGAGGAAATACTTCTTGGCAAGGTGGACAAAGAAAAGCAGAAATAGGAGCTTATCAGTTTAAAATAAATAGTATTTATTTCCAATCTGAAAATGCCACACTTTTTGATCGTAGTATTTCTCACAAACCTATAAAAGGAACACTTACCCACAGAATGTATTTTCAAAATGAAGAAAATATCGCTTTGGAACCACAATTTGTGAGTACAGAAATTATCCCCATAAAAAGGAAATCTCCAAACCTCAAAATAGAATCTGGGATCCACGTAAAAGGGCATCTACTAGATTTAATTGCCCCCAAAGGAAAAAGCTCAAAAATCACTTTTTATCAAGACGGAAAAGCCTTTGTAAAACTAGATGCTCAAAAATTCACCCTAGAATCTGGACGTTTTTTTGCTAGAGAAGTAATGTTTAAGCTCTTCTTACTCAACGATAGTATCACACACCCAAGTATTGATTTAAGTTTTGATATCAATGCACTAAAAATGGAGGCAAAAAGATCTGAGAACAAACTAGGAAAAACCCCTTTTTATGATGGACTACATGAGCTCCAAATTGTGGCAAACTTTCTTACTTGGGAAGATAAAAATAAAGAACTGATTTTCATGAATAAAGCCATGTCTCGTTTAGAGCCTGTGTATTATCAATCTCTGCATTTTTTTGATATCAACTGGTATATAGACTTATTTGATTTTGGCACAAAACATCCTACATCTGGACTTCTTCAACTCACGAAAAGAAATAAAGATAGAAGAAGTTTTTACCTCGAAGAATTATTTGAAGTTTATAAAGAAATGAAAGAAGAAGAACTCATTTCTTTAATGGAGGACTTTACGAATCAAGGCTTTGTTTATTACAACCCTTTTGAAAGAAAAATAGAAGTTAAAAACCGATTTTTTCGTTTTGTAACTGCATTAAATACAAAATCGGATTATGATCAAATAAGATTCCGATCAAATATCAATAATCGCCCTGCAAGTATCATTGATTTGGCTTCTGGAGACATGACCACTTTTGCTGTAAAAGAAGTCCAAATTAGTCGCCCAAAAGATGTTTCGCTCCATCCATCGGACCAGCAATTATTAATTTATCCAAAACTGGATATTGAATTTGATGGACTCACCACCTGCGGAAAATTTGGTTTTTTTGGAAACAATCAACTCTTCAGATATGAAGACTATGTCGTAGATTTCGAAAAAATAGATTCTTTTAGATACCTCTTAGAATCTAGAATGCACCCTGAAGATACTTCGATCCTTATTAGACCTTGCCAAACTTCTATTCAAGAAGTAACTGGACTTCTAAAAATAGATAAACCCAAAAATAAAAGTGCAAAAAAAGAACACCAAGAATACCCTATTTTTGAAAGTAAAGAAAATAGCTATGTCTTTTATGACCGAGTAAGAGACGGACTCTACCCTAAAGAAGATTTTCACTTTGAAGTATTTCCATTTAAGATTGACAGTTTAATGACCAAAAATACTTTTAATCTCAGCTTCGGTGGAACTTTAGTATCTGGAGGAATATTTCCTAATATAGAAGAACGTCTGTCTTTATTCCCAAATGATCAACTGGGTTTTGAAAGAAAAATGACCCAAGATTATGCACTTTTTGAAAAAGGAAATTATCGTTCTTATCTTAGACTAAACAATGATGGACTGAATGGAAAAGGAACAATTAATTATCAAGATATTTATCTAGAAGCAGATTCTCTTGATTTTTACCCAAGTTACCTTTTTGCTGATGTACAAAAAATGACCAACAATTCTACACAAAGCTTTTCTCCTAATCTAAGAGGAAAAAACTTGCGTTTAGACTGGTTTAAATCAGACGAAATTTTGGAATTCAAAACCCAAGATCAACCCATTTCAGTTAACCACACCTCTACTTTAGAAGGAGGAATAGAGATCAGTCCTTATGACTATATTGCCTATGGAAAATGGCAAGATCGAAACATATTCCTGAGAAGTGATTCTATTTTACTCACAAGAGAAAATATGCAAGCCAATAAAGCATTTTTCAAAGTATTTGACGAAAACACTCAGAACTTTTTAGAACACGAAATTGTATTAACCGCACCTAGCTCTCAAGTGGAATATCAATATGGTAACGATATGTTCCAGAATAATGACATTGAAAAATCTAGTAAATACACGTCCCCTTTTTTAAGGTATCGTTTTGTTTACCCAATGTTTACCTACGAAAGAGCTAACTCCGAGATATTTTTTGAAGAAAACACAGAAGACAGCACTAAGCAAACAACAATAGTAGAATCTTTAAACCCGTTCACAGGACAAATAAAATATTTGAGTCCCACTGCTCATATTAACATGAAAACACACAAAGTTTCTATGTATGATATACAAGGAATTCAAGTAGCCGATGCACAGATAAGACCTAAAGAAGAAAAACTTACCCTACTTGCAAGTGGACTTCCCGAAAAACTTTACGGAGCAGACTTAGATCTCATCAACCCTGCGGGAGATATTCGTTACTCCTTTGAAAATGCGGATATCAATATCATTCATGCTGATGACTATATCGCTTCCGCCGATTTTATTTATACCAATAGATTAGGAGAAACTCAAAAAGCCCGTTTTGACAGTCTCCAAGTCTCAGAAAATAAAATTTCCTATGGAAGCACCGAGGTTTCCTCTAATTTTAAAATAGATCCTCAAATGAGCTACACAGGTACATTGGACCTCAAAGAAAGTAGTAAAAAAATGGAACTAGACGGACATTTAAGCTTTGATGATCCCTGCTTAGGGAACAGCTCAGAACTTTTTAGTTATCAAGATACATTGAATAATGAAAATATACAATTTGGATCTGTCGAGAGCAAAGACTCTATACTTCCAGAAGCCCGATTTGTTTTCAACACATTTAGTCATCAATTCTATGTACAATATGCAAGTAATCAGCTTTCTTCAAACGAAGTTTCATTAGTAAATATCCCTGGAACATTCCAATTTGATGATCAACAAGGATATTACACATACCAAGGCTCAGATGAAAATGATCTGGCAAAATTTGATTCAGAAAGATGTATCTATGAGCTCGAATCTTTTTTAAATCTTAGTCATACAAAATCGTTAAAAAGCTATGGATATGGACGATTTTTCCATGAAGAAAACAAAGCAGATTCTTTAATTTTCCAAGCACATCTAGGACTGGATCTTCCATTGCCCAAAAAAGCTCTTAAAGAATTCTATAAAGATTTCAGAAAACAGACACGAGATTATGAAACAACCTATGAAAGTAGTGAGTTATTTGTAGATTTTTTAAGGAAAATTATTGGCGAAAAAGGAGAAAGAAAATACTACAAAGCAAAGAGTCGTAACAAAAAGTACGTTCCAAAACCCATGCAAAGCACCATCTTCTTCACAGACCTTGAGCTTCAATGGAATGCAAAAAGACAAAGATTTGAAAACACACTTCCTTTAGAAGTAAATCATATTAGGGGAAAGAAAATAGATAGAATTGTAGAAGGTTTCTTGGTTTACAAACCCGAGCAAATTCACGATATGTGGAAGATTTATCTAGAATTTGAAGAAAATCAATTTTATTATTTCGAACTCAGAGATGGTATTTTATACACCTCGTCATCCAATGATAGATATAACAAAATCATAAATCAAAACAAAAAAGCAATAAAGAAAAAAGGATACCATTACAAGGTTATCTTTCACAATCCTAGCGACGAACTGCATTAATTATTAGATAAGCGTATTTTCAAAACAAATTTTGTACCTTTGCTACTGCCTAGAAAAGATTTATGGAAATACTATTATTATACATTGCAGCCTATTTATTAGGATCCATTCCCACGGCAGTACTCGTCAGTAAAAAGTTTTATGGTTTAGATGTAAGAGATTATGGAAGCGGAAACGCTGGAGCAACAAACACCATTAGGGTTTTAGGAACAAAAGCTGGTGTGAGTGTTCTTATTTTTGATATTCTTAAAGCATTTGCAGCCGTTAAATTGGCTTGGCTTATGGGAGATGAAAACACAACGCTCTTAAAATTAGGTTTAGGAATTACTGCAGTCTTTGGTCATATTTTCCCTGTCTTTGCAAAATTCAAAGGAGGCAAAGGTATTGCTAGTTTGTTAGGATTCTTACTCGCAGTATATCCATTGGCAGCCTTATTATCTATCGGGATATTCGTAATCGTATTTATATCAACTCGTTTTGTTTCACTTAGCTCAATCTTTGGTGCGTTTTCACTTCCTTTTTGGATGATCGCACTAGGTATTAAAGACAGAGAATCCCTTATCTTCGGGATCATTATCAGCTGTCTTGTTCTTATTTCTCATCAAAAAAATATAGAACGCCTAGTACGAAAAGAGGAGAGCAAAATCAAATTATAAATTGAAAACATCTATTAATAAATTCAATCAAAATGCCTCTTTGTCAAATGATTTTTTAGCGACCTATTTTTTAGGAGCAAATGATCTTGCTGAAGAAGCTTTTCAACTATTTAAAGAATCATTAAGTGAAGAGGTTCCTATTCTGGAAAACTTGTTCCAGAAAAAAAATGGTATAGAATATGCTAAATTGTTGCATAAGTGGAGTCCTAATTTCAAAATTTTCGGACTAGACACCATATACGATCACCTAAAACGAATGGAAAAAGAGCTTAAAATCAATCCCTCATATATTGTTTCTAAAATAGAACATAATAAGGTGGTTGAAATGATAAAAACAGGTGTTATAGAAGTAGAATTTATTTTAAACCAATCCAATGAAAACTAATCTTGATATTATTGTAGTTGATGATAATGAAGTTGCACAAAAACAACTCATTTCTATGTTATCAACAATAGAAAATTGCAATATTGTTGAAACTTTCACAAACCCTTTAAAAGCCATAGAATTTGTAAAATCAAATTCTTGTGATGTGGTTTTTTTAGATATCGAAATGCCAGAACTATCGGGAATAGAACTCGTACAATCAATGCGTGCTCATTTACCACAAGTAGTATTTTATACCTCAAATCCTGAGTATGCTTTGGAATGCTATGATTATAATGTTACAGACTTTCTAAAAAAGCCCGTAACCCTTCCAAGACTTCTCAGCTGTATTGATAGAATTGAGGACAAGAAAAAAATCATTGAATCGGCAGTAAAAACTGATAAAAGCGAGATAAACTCTCTTTTTATTAAAACAGATTCAAGATATGTAAAGCTCGATTTTGATGAAATTCTCTATGTAGAAGCCAGTGGTGATTATGTTGTTTTTAAAACCACAGAGCGTTCTTATATTGTACACTCTACCATGAAGAATATTGGAAACAATCTTCCTAAAGAACACTTTATCAAGGTTCACAGATCTTATATTGTAAATAAAGATAAAATTGTGGATATTGAGGATATGAGTTTAATGATTGGAAGAAAAGTAATTCCTATTTCACGTTCTCAACGAGAACCTCTTATGAATTCTCTCAATCTTTTGAAATAAAAAAATGGTTATACTTGTTGACAAACAAGACAAAGAACTTGGAACGATGGAGAAACTAAAAGCGCATGAGCTTGGTTTACTCCATCGTGCTTTTTCGGTGTTTCTGTTTAATTCTAAGGGTGAAATGCTTTTACAAAAACGAGCAAAAGAAAAATACCATTCTGGAGGATTGTGGACAAACAGTTGCTGTAGTCATCAATTACCTAATGAAAGCTCAGAGAAAGCTGGAATTAGAAGACTCAAAGAAGAAATCGGAATTGAAATTTCAACATTGGAAACTAAAGGACACCTTCTTTATAAAACCGAATTTGAGAACGGTCTTGCAGAACATGAATACGATCATATTCTCTTCGGATTTACCGATGAAGAGCCTATTTTGAACCCAGAAGAAGCAGAAGCATTCCGCTATATCTCCACTTCTGATCTCTTAATAGAAATAAAAGAAAAACCAGAAGTTTTCACTTTCTGGTTTAAAGAAATTATCAAAAAATATCCTGAGATTTTCTAGAGGAAACTACTTTGCTTCAAGGTAGTTTATTTTTTCTTTCTGATACTCCTTGATTAACCAGTAACTAGTATCATCAGCATATTTAAAATTCTTCATATTGAGCCATTCAGTCTTTAACAAGAATAACTCATTAAGACTACTATCCCATTCAAAATCATACCGTTTATACCCGTTATCTTTCACCTTGACAGAGGCACACCCCAAACAATTTTCCCAATAGGGAATTTCAAAAATCACTAAATCATCTTTAACAGAAGCTCTAAACGCTCCGAATCCCTTTTTTAGAATTTTGGAATTCTCACCAAATACCTCAAACTTCCCATTTTCATTTTGAAGGTATACTCCAATAATTCCATCATCAGACGTATATTGCCAATCAACAACCTTTTTAAGTTTTCTACGAAAACTGGCAACAAAATCTTTTCTACCATCCTTGTTGACATCTATCTTAAAATAATTATCTACCACCCAATTGTTCGTTTTTGCTCGCTGATAAATAAAATCAAAATCGCCAGGGTTTTCAACCATCTTTTCTCCTGTCCATTTATACTGTTTACTTTTAGCATTATAAGAAAAATAGGTATCAAATACATCTACCCTTTGTGAAAAAAAATCTTCTCCTTCAATAGATGAAAAAGTTAGAATATTTTCCTTCAGGTGGTTTTCAGAAAAAGTTCCATATCCTCCATCACCCATGGAAGTATTGTGAAATAGAAAACGAAGTTTGTTTCCTGCCCTGGCAATATAAACATCCCCTGACTCCTTTCCACAAGCTTCTCCAAAATATTGTAGTTTGAGTATTCTATCCACATTTTTTAATTTTGGTGTAGAAACCTCTGAAATACGTTCGGGAAAAAATCTATTTTTTTCCATATAAGAATAGGTATCCACTACTTTTCCTTTATTCAACAAATAGACATTTCTTGAGGTAATCTTATAAGCTATTCCTTCATCATAAATACTTTTAAAATAAACCAGAGGCTTCTCTAACAAATGATTCCAAACAAAGGCTTTTTCATTGTTAAAATTCACAGGAAACCAATAACCGCTCTTCCCAGCTATCGTGTCTTGTACTATTTTCACTTTTGGAAAAGATTCAAGGGAATCCCCATGATTTAACTGAACAACAACTTCTGAATCCAAATTTGGTTCTTTCCTAATATTCACTTTATCACCAATAATCCACCATTTGTTAACTAGGTATCCTGAAGGAATATTTTTATTATACAAGAGTTTTTTATTGTTTTGAAAAGTCAACTTGCCATTTTCTAAAACATAAGTATAATGTTCCATTTTCTTTTCACCTTTGTTATAATACATAAAATACAAAACGGATTTATTTGGATAGTCTTTCAAATCTTGAAAATAATAAACCGTATAATCTTTCTGTTCTTTATTCACCCATGAAAAGTCTTGTACAAAATCAAATAAGTTTTTTTTATCATCCATGATCACAAACCTAAAAGAACGATTATTGTCAAGTTTTTTAATTAATAAAGTCTCTCGATTTTGCATAAAAAAAGTATTATCAGAATTAGTTTCATTCCAAATATATCCCTCAACACCTTCATGTTTTATCGGCAACCAGTAAGATTTAATACCATCAATGGTGTCTGAAACATATCTTCCATTAGGCACAAAAACAATTTTATCACCTTGATGCATTTTACCAATTATTGATGCGTTAAGTCTAGGAAATTCGTGGATATTCACAACGGAATCTATAATTAAATTCCGTATCCGAAACTCAGAAACACCTTGAGCTTGAGAATATAAAAAGCTAAAAAAGAAAAAAAGAAAAAACGGATACTTCATCATCAATGTATTTTTTTTATAAAACTACTAATTGTGTGCTAAATTAAAAAATTAAGTACCTTGTTAATGTTGTTACCTTTCTAAAAAATGTTTATACAATACCGATTACTTACTAACACTTCTCGTTCACTCCTCGTTCTTCTCACTGCGTTCATGGTTGATTTTCAGCATCTATTAGTATTACATGGTAAATAAACGAACACCACAAATGACATAACAAGTGAGTAATCAGTATGAATGAACATTTAGCAAGTAATCTATATAATTCAAACAAAACCTTTACCTTTGTATTTAGTAAAAACAAAAGTTCGAAACCTTTAAAGAAACTGATGTTAAAATCAGATTATCAGAATAGGTTTTGCGAATTTATTTTAATATAGTGAGCGAATAAATGATCAAGAAATTAGAAAAAATTCATCCATTTTTTCAGACTAAAGCATGGAAAATAACTACCAATAGATATGTCATTATATCTATTGCAGCAGTTATTTGGCTTTTATTTTTTGATCAAAACTCCTATTTAGCTCATCAAAAACTTAATGGTGAAATAAAAGAAATTCAAAAAGATATCGTTTATTATAAGAAACAAATAGAAAAAGATAAAAAGACCTTAAGAAATTTGGACTCTAAAAATACTTTTGAACGTATTGCAAGAGAACAATATTTAATGAAAAGACCTGAAGAAGAAGTTTTTATCCTCGAAAAAGAATAAGCATGTCCGTCATTGATGACTTTATTTACTATTTACAACTAGAAAAAGGGCTTTCTGAAAACAGCTTAAAAGCCTATCAATCTGACTTATACAAACTAGAATCATACGCCACTACTTTTGAAATGGGCGAAATACAGGATTTTGACACCGAAAAGGTTCGATCTTTTCTCTACACCCAAAGTGAAGTATTGAGCAAACGTTCTATTGCTAGAATTATCAGTTCTTTAAAGGCTTTTTATGACTATCTCCTTTTGGAAGAAATAATTATTGTAAGTCCAATGGACCAAGTGGACAGTCCTAAAATTGTAAAGAAAATTCCCGAGTTTCTTGAACTCGAAGAAGTAAACAGAATGATAGAATCTGTGGACATGGAAGATCCTAATTTCTTTAGAAACACAGCAATTTTGGAGATGTTGTATTCTTGTGGACTACGAGTTTCTGAGCTTTGCGATTTGAGTTTAAATCGTGTTTTTTTAGAAGAAGGATTTATTCAAATTATCGGAAAAGGAAACAAAGAAAGAATAGTACCTCTAAGTGATATCTTAAAAGAATCTATAGAGATCTATTTAGAAAAAGAAAGAGATATAATGGTGAGCAAAAAAGCATGTACGGAACATCTTTTTTTGAATAATAGAGGAAAAAGAATTAGCCGTATTATGGTTTTTAATATCGTAAAAAAGCAAGCAAAAAAAGTGGGGATAGAACGCAATGTTTCCCCCCATTCTTTTCGTCATTCTTTTGCTAGTCATATGGTAGAAAATGGAGCTGATCTTAGAATGGTACAAGACTTACTAGGTCATGAAAGCATTTTGACCACCGAGCTATATTCTCACCTCAATAATCAATTTATTAAGCAAGATATCCTTTCTAAACATCCAAGAGCCAATAAATAAATCTTGGTGATTTTTATTTTTTTGATTCTGTTTTACGAATGCTTAAAATTGGATTTTCTTGTGCCGTTACTGTACTTTCACAAGAACCTGTGGTGCTTTCACAATAGTATCCTTCTTTAGAAAGACTTATCATGCAATTTACAGAATTACTATCAGCGGGTTTACAATAGCCCATACTTGCATACATTTGTTTTCCTCCTAAATCATGATCTGCCTCATAAAGCTTATTCTGAAATTTTATGAGTTTAACACCCAATGGGATTCCACTATTGGTTTTTGCTACTAATAGAAATGAAGAATCGAATGCTTTAATTTGCATAGTTTCAGGTAAAATTTGGGATGAAAAATGAACTCTCTCTATAGGATCATTATCCATATCTCGAATATTTTTCGACCAATAATTCGCGACTGTCTCCCTTTCAATTAGTAAAAACTCACTGCCTTTTATTTCTGCAATAGGAGCATCAAAATAGGGCTTTTCTACATCTGAAGAAAGGCTACAGGACAGTATACTTAAAGAAAAAATTATCAAACTAATTTTCAAAAAATTGATCATAATATTTGTTATTTATCATTTATTTATGATGCAATATACAAATTTTCTTTCAAAGATAATTCAAGAGTTAATCGAACATTAAGGTTTGATAACGAGCAATTTCAGACTCTAATTCTAGCAAACTAAAATTTCTAGATTTACGAATGGTTTCTTTCCCGTCTAGAAAAACTAACAAACTAGGAACCACAAAAATTTGATGCTTTGCAAATAGTTCTTGATGTACTGTTTGCATTAGACTATAGAGTTTAAATTGGGGGTATTTTTCTTTGAGTAAAACATCAAGTTTTGGAGCAACTGCCTCACCTACAGAACAGGTGCCATCAGAAAAATAAAGTACAATTGCTCTTTCCTCTTTTAGCAAATTCTCTAAATGTTGTTGATCTTTAATATAGTTCATCCGTCTTTTTTTGCAAAAGTACAGAAGAATCTATTAGAAATATGGAATGTTTGGCACTTTAATAAAGGAAAACTACGTTGATACAATAATGAGCAAACTACTAATTTTCACGTTCTTTAATCAAAAGAATCTCTTCTTCGCTTAAACCTGTTATTTGAGCAATAGTAGCAATATTAATCCCTATCTCAAGAGATTGTCTAACAATTTCTATATTCTTTTGCTCAACTCCCTTTTCAATTCCTTGCTCTATTCCCTTTTCGATTCCTTGCTCTATTCCTTGTTCTATTCCTTGTTCGATTCCTTGCTCAAAACCGTCATCATAACCATCTTCAAAGCCATCCTCAAAACTAGTATCGAGTACATTTTGCATATCTCTATAATATTTCAAGCTTCCTTCGTATGAATCAAACTCTTTTCTACTCATTTTTGCGATTTCTGCGGTTTCAAATAATTTTTCAAAAATAGATTCTCTAAGTGAATCAGGAATTCGATGTAATTTGTTTAGATTCTTAAGTACAAATAACCATTTCTCAAATCGTGTTTTTAATTCTTCAACACTTTTTTCAAATTTTGGCATCTCCAAATAAATGAAAGTCAATTTTTTTATAAAATACCTTTTTTGTATCAACATCCATCAACTGAACATCGTATCTGTATTTATCATCACTTCCAAATTCATCATCAAACACAAAATCCAAAATTCCGATAGTGTAAACGGCTTTAAGTTCAAAATTCCAAGTAGATTTTGGAGCTTGCTCCCTTATTGGGAAAGTTGAATAAAAAACGCTTCGGTCCTTAAAAAATTTTTGTTTGGCTTTTTGGAGCTCAACAATAAATTTCTCACCTTTTTCGTTTTCACAATAAATGTCAAAGATAGCTTTTCGATCAATCGCTGTTGCTCCAAGGTGCTCATTTTTCAAATAACTCAATTCTACAATTTGACCTTCCCTATCCCTCAGTAGCTCGTTGAGGAAATCTAATAGTAAATCCTTATTAGGCTCTTCTCCAAAAAGACGCTTGAAGCCATAATCCGTAAATGGGTTAATATATTTTTCTTGAAAACCTGTCATTGTAAGTAGTATGAAAACTCAACAAAATTACAAAAACTAATTCAATTTCAATTTATTAGGCAGTACATCTAGACCGAATTTTAAGTTTATCAAATTTCTTAAATTAAAATTTTCCAAGACCTCAATAGCTCGGAGACTTCGAATACCTTTTTCGCAGAAAACTAATATCTGTTGATCTCGTGGAAGCTCCATTGTTCTCTTATCCAGCTGAGACAACGGAATGTTCACTGCTCCTAATATTTTTGGAAATTCATCCTTTTCCCTTACATCCAACAAAAACATATTTTCACAAGAGACATCCCAGTTACTTTTATTCTGAAAAGAAGTTGCCCTGCAAGAATATTCAAATATTCGTTCTTTGAAAGGTTGAGAATCATTCAATACACTATTTATTATATACTCATCTTTTTCAATACACCATTTTTGCACATTCATTGAAAGTGTATCGATTGTTATAAAAGCACCTGACAAAACATTTCCTATCTGTAAAATTATTTTGAGTACTTCATTTGCTTGCCAAGTTCCTAAAATACCAGGAAGTACACCCAAAACGCCAAGCTCTTGGCAAGATGGAGCATCTTCTGGCTTTGGCGGTTCAGGGAAAAGACAACGATAACTGGGGCCATTCTGGTAATTAAACACCGACAATTGACCCGAAAATTTTTGAATGGAAGCACTCACCAGAGGTTTCCCTGTAATGAGAGACGCATCATTTATCATATACCGACTGGAGAAATTATCTGTTCCATCCACAATGATATCAAACTGAGTAAAAATCTCCAAAGCATTTTCTGGAGAAAGGAAAAAAGGGAAAATTTGATACTGGATTTCAGGATTGAGTTGTTCCAATCTCTTTTTTGCCATCTCAGCCTTATTTTTTCCAATATCCTGAGTGGAGAATAAGATTTGCCTTTGAAGATTAGAAATCGAAACTTGATCTCCATCTACAATTCCGATAGTACCAACACCCGCAGCAGAAAGATATTGTAAAACAGGACAACCTAGGCCGCCTGCTCCTATAACTAAAACCTTGGATAGTCCAATTTTTTTTTGTCCAGCAATCCCTATTTCCTCCAAGCGAATATGTCTATCGTATCTCATGAAGCAAAGTTCTCATTTTTTATCAAAAGTGCGTTTTTTTCGCACCAGAAAAGAAAACACAATACTCATCACACAATAAAACAAACCGTAGGTTTCAAGCTTAATAAATCTTCACATTATTTACTTTTTTTCGTAATTCAACTTGGAAATATCAAAGTTAATTTTTAGTAGAATAATTATCGGAAAAAACAAGCCATTTAACGTAAAAATCATTAAAAAAACTGGAATATTTCATATTACTTTGATTCTAAGCATGGAAAACATTTTTGTAAACTTTTTTACAACACAAAAAATAATAATCACTGATTATTAGTGTTTTACGATTTTTTTTTGTAAACTTTCTGAAATTTAATATTGAAAAACAACTATAATTTATCAGATTTTTTATCTTTGCTTCATCAAAAAATGCAAAGCGAAAGAGCATGAAAAATATTTTCCAAAAAAGAGTGGCATATAAGCCTTTTGAATACCCCGAAGTGTTAGACTTCATCAATCCAATCAACCAAACCTTTTGGGTGCATTCTGAAGTGGATTTTACGGGGGACGTTCAAGATTTCAAGGTAGATTTTGCAGCACACGAAAAAAACGCCGTAAAACGTACACTTTTGGCTATTGCTCAAGTGGAAGTTGCGGTAAAAACTTTTTGGGGAAATCTTTATAATCATCTTCCAAAACCAGAATTCAATGGTCTTGGTTCTACTTTTGCAGAATGTGAGTTTAGACATTCAGAGGCCTATTCTCGTTTATTGGATGTTCTAGGATTCAATGACGAATTTGAATCAGCTTTGGAGTCTGAAATTCTACAAGAACGCTTAGCTTTTCTTCAAAATAAAGATTTAGCGAAAGGCTGCGAAAATGAACAACATGCTTTTGCTCTTAATTTGGTTATCTTTTCTCTTTTGGTAGAAAATGTGTCACTTTTTAGTCAGTTTGCAACTATTTTATCCTTTACACACTTCAAAGGATCTTTAAAAAACACGAGCAATATCATTGCTTGGACTAGCAAAGATGAACAACTTCATGCCAATGCTGGAATTTATATCTTTAATGCCATCATGAAAGAGAATCCTCAATGGTTTTCAGAGGATTTTAAAAATCTTATTTATGATACAGCTAAAGAATCCATTGAACAAGAAAAGAAAATTCTTAATTGGATTTTTGAAGAAGGTAGCTTAGAACATTTGAGTAAAGAACAACTACTCAATTTTATGAAAAACCGTATAAACATTAGTCTTAAAGAAATAAACCTTGAGCCAGTGTTTGACATTGATGAAAAATTACTTTCTGAAATGAAATGGTTTGATGAAGAAGTTACAGCCAACACTCTCGACGACTTTTTCGCAAAAAGACCTGTAGAATACTCTAAGCATAACCAAGCTTTTACTGCCGACGATTTATTTTAATATTTTCCAACGATAAAATTTCCAACAACCATGTTTACACTCTCTCCAACTACAGTGAAATATCACTGGGTGAATGACGAAACTATGACCATGCTCAAGCGTGGATACCTTCTTAAAGGTGAAAATGTAGAAGATGCAGTAAAAAGAATTACTACTGCGGCTGCTAAAAACCTCAACAGAATGGACTTGCAACCAAAATTTGAATCTCTTATTGCGAATGGATGGCTCTCGCTTTCTTCTCCAGTTTGGGCAAATATGGGAACCAATAGAGGTTTACCGATCAGTTGTTTTGGATCCTATGTAGAAGACAGCATGTCTGGAATCACCAAAACACTCTCTGAGAGTATCATGATGACAAAATTTGGAGGTGGAACATCTGCCTATTTCGGTCACCTGAGAGAACGTGGAGCTCCGATAAAAAATAATGGTAAATCCTCAGGAGCAGTATCTTTTTTAAAGATGTTTGACGCCATGATAGACACTGTGAGTCAAGGAAATGTACGTAGAGGAGCTTTTGCAACTTATTTAGATATTGAACACCCAGACTGTAGTGAGTTTTTGGAAATAAAAGATATTGGAAACTCTATTCAAAACTTATTTTTTGGAGTGTGCGTTACCGATAAATGGATGAACGAAATGATTGCTGGCGATGTAGAAAAACGCTCTCTTTGGGCAAAAGTTCTCCAAAGTCGTCAAGAGAAAGGTTTACCCTATATTTTCTTTACAGATAATATAAACAACAATAAACCTGAGGTATATAAAGACAAAAGGATGCCTATTTATAACTCTAATCTTTGTTCGGAAATTGCTTTGCCTGTAAGCGAACACGAAAGTTTTGTATGCTGTCTTTCTTCTATGAATCTAGAGTTATATGACGAATGGAAAGATACAGATGCAATAGAACTATCGGTGTATTTCTTAGATGCTGTTATGGAGGAGTTTATAAACAAATCTGAAGGAGCTGAATACATGGAACGCACACACAATTTTGCAAAAAGACACCGTGCATTAGGTTTAGGAGTATTGGGTTATCATGCGTATCTACAAAAAAACAATATTGCTTTTGAAAGTTTTGAGGCAAAACAGTTTAATTCCAAAGTATTCCAAGAAATTGAACAAAAAGCCTACCGAGCATCTGAAAAATTAGCCAGAGAATATGGTGAACCAGAAATGCTAAGAGGATATGGAAGACGAAATACCACCTTAATGGCTGTAGCTCCAACAACTTCTTCATCTTCTATACTAGGACAAACTTCACCAGGGATAGAACCTTATAGCTCAAATTATTATAAAGTAGGATTAGCAAAAGGAAATTTCATTCGTAAAAACAAATTCTTGAAACAATTACTTCAAGAAAAAGGACAAAATACTGAGGAAGTTTGGGATTCTGTAATGGTCAATAACGGTTCTGTTCAGCATTTAGATTTTTTATCAGACCATGAAAAGAATGTTTTTAAAACTTTTAGAGAAATAAGTCCTCAAGAAGTCATCATTCAAGCATCTATCCGTCAAAAATACATTGACCAAACGCAATCTTTAAACCTAAACATCCCTCCTACGATGTCTCCTAAAGAGGTAAATGCACTTTTGATTGAAGCTTGGCAACTTGGAGTAAAAACTTTATACTATCAGCGTTCGTTCTCGGTAGCACAAGAAATGATCAATAAATTTAAGGAGTGTACAAGCTGTGCTGGTTAGTCCTTTATTGATTAAATGTGTTCGCTTAGGGAGGATTGAAAGGTTATACATTTGATTTTCCTTTTATAGCAAATATATTCACATAAAAAACGGTTACTTATCTATACGACAAGTAACCGTTTTCATTTGTTATAATTTCATTAACTATTTAAAATCCAATAGTTCTACTTCAAATTCTAAAGTGGCTTTTGGTGGAATGGCACCTGGATAACCTCTTTCTCCATACGCCAAGTAATAAGGAATGATTAAACGTGCTTTTTCTCCTTTTTTCATACCATCGATTCCTAGTTCCCATCCTGGAATAACCATTCCAGCACCAAGTTCTAATTCAAAAGGCTCTCTTTGAAGTGAAGAATCAAATACTTTTCCGTCATCCAACATACCTGTATAATGAACAGTAACTGTGTTACCAGACTTACAAGCATCTCCTTCACCTTCTTTTTCGATTACTTTTATTAATCCAGATTCGTGAAAATTAGCATCAGGATATTGGTCTTTGTATTTATTTACAAAATCCATCATTTCTTTTTTCAGAGCTTCTACCTCGGCATTTTGTGCCTTTTTGATGGTATTTTCAAATACTTCTTGAGCATTAAAATCTGCTGCTTCTGTTCCTACTGCTTCTATTTCTACCTTTTCGATTACATCATTTCCTGCAATGGTGTTTACCACGTCCATTCCTTCGGTAACATGACCAAAAACAGTGTGTTTACCGTCTAACCAAGGTGTTTCTACATGAGTAATAAAGAACTGTGAACCATTGGTTCCTGGACCTGCATTTGCCATTGAAAGAATTCCTGGCTTATCATGTTTTAGTTCAGCTACTATTTCATCTGGAAATTGGTATCCTGGTCCACCAGAACCACTACCTTTTGGACATCCTCCTTGAATCATAAAATCGTTGATTACTCGGTGGAATTTTAATCCATCATAGTATGGAGTTCCTTTTGGTTTTTCTGCATTTTCAATTTCACCTTTTGCAAGACCTACGAAGTTAGCAACGGTCATAGGTGTTTTTTGAAATTCTAATGAAATGGAAATTTTTCCTTTTCCTGTGTGAATATGGGCGTATAACCCGTTTTGATTTGACATTTTTTTGGTGTTATCTGTTGTTAAATATACAATAAGCCCCCTACAAAGGAGGCTTAGTTGAAGTTTATGAACCCAAACTTTAAGGTGTTTTTATTTTACATCAACAATTTCGATATCGAAGATCAATGATGAGTAAGCTGGAATTGGTCCATTATCTCTTGGTCCGTAAGCCAATTTTGATGGAATGATCAAAGTTCCTGATTCTCCATTTTTGAATAATGGAATCCCTTGCATCCATCCCATAATTACCCCACCTCTAGACATGTCTAATGGTAGTGGAGCATAAGGTCTTTGTGCATTATGAATTCCGTGCTTTTTTGCTTTTTCTTCCCAAGAAGTATCAAATACTTTTCCGTCCTTCAATTTTCCTAGGTAGTTGATTTCTACTTTTGAAGTAGGTTTAATTTCTGATCCTTTTTTGTTTGTTTTTGATTTTACATAGAAGAATCCAGATTCATGCTTTGTTGCTTTTGGATAATTTGATTTTACCCAAGTAGCCAAAGCTGCATCTTCTTCTGCAAATTTACCTTGCATTTCTTCCATTTGCTTTTTACGTGCCTCTTCAGCTTGTTTTTGCTCAGCTTCCACTTTGGATGCCAATTCCATTTTAGCTGTGTTGAAAATACTTACTGCATTTTTCACAAATTCCTTTGCAGCTTTATTTTTTGTTTCAATTTCAACTTTGATGATATTATCTCCTTGAGCAATGGTATCAACAATAGCTTGACCTTCTAAAACATGACCAAAAACAGTATGACGACCGTTTAACCATGGGGTTGCTTTATGAGTAATAAAAAATTGTGATCCATTTGTTCCTGGTCCTGCATTTGCCATAGACAATATCCCAGGCCCGTCATGCACTAGTTGAGCATCGATTTCATCAGGGAACTGGTATCCAGGATTTCCTTGCCCACTTCCTTGTGGACAACCACCTTGGATCATAAAATCTTTTATTACTCTATGGAATACTAATCCATCGTAAAAAGGAGTTCCTTTTTCTTTGTCATCATTTTCCATTTCACCTTTAGCAAGTGCTACAAAGTTAGCTACTGTCATAGGTGCTCTTTCAAACTGAAGACCTAATTTGATATCTCCTTTGTTTGTTTTAATAATAGCGTGAAGCCCTGTATCCTTAACTACTGGCTTTTTTTGCTCTTCTTTTTGCTCAATGTTTGCCGCAGCTTTTTCTACTTCTTTTAGCTTCTGATTATCTGAGTTTCCACAAGCTACAATACTTGTTGAAATCAAACCCAATGCTATTAATTTTAGGTTTTTCATTTTTAGTTTATTTTTTTGAGTTTTATAGAATACAATAATACTTGATTAGGCTTTATTCGGTTCTCATCTCCACGAGTTCCATGACCTAAATGCGAAGGTACAATTAATTTGGCAGAACTTCCTTCGCACATCTGCCCAAGTGCTTCTGTTACACCATTTACATGGTAGTCTTTATGAAAAATCACTCTTGTGGTTTCTTTTGGATAAATGGGTTTATTAAAAATATCCCTTATTTCCATTTCTACCAATAAGTAATCATCCACTTTTGGTTTCTTTTTCCCTTCACAATCTTCTTCTCCTAACTGAATTCGCAAACCTGTTGCCGTTTTTTGGTACTCCCAATGATTAATTCTCATCAAAGTATCAATAGCATTTTGCTCATATTGCGTCCTACGGATATTCTTTTTTATTAATTCTTGCTCAATAAGATCTTCTGTGGGTTGGATTCCTTGTACTGGAGCCATTTTTTTATTCTCTTCGCAAGAGCTTAGCCATAGGAAGCTAAGAAACAAAAGTGGAAGTATTTTTAACATGGTAAGTATTTATCTTTTCTTACTTGCTTCAATATTTCTCTCAATTTTATGAGCAGGGCGTGTCCATTTCAATTCCTCACGAGACGATTTTGGAATTTCTTCTTGTTTTACTTGTGGCTTATCACCTTTTTTATAAGGTTTTCTAGGCTGTAGCCCTAATATTTCAAATAATTTTAAATCCTCGTTAATATCAGGATTTGGCGTTGTAAGTAGTTTGTCTCCTGCAAAAATAGAAGCCGCTCCTGCCATAAAACACATGGCTTGTCCTTCTTGACTCATCGTTTGACGACCTGCCGAAAGGCGAATCATCGTATCGGGCATTACAATTCTTGTAGTAGCAATCATTCTTACCATATCCCAAATAGAAGTGAGCTCTTGCTCCTCTAATGGTGTTCCTTCTACAGGTACTAAAGCATTGATTGGTGTAGATTCTGGATGAGGAATCATTGTAGAAAGTGATAATAACATTCCTGCTCTATCTTCTGCAGTTTCTCCCATTCCTATAATCCCACCAGAACAGACTGTTACATTTGTTTTCCTAACGTTTTCGATCGTTTTCAAACGATCGTCATAGGCTCTTGTTGAGATAATTTCTTCATAGAAATCTTCGGATGAATCAAGATTATGATTATAAGCGTATAGCCCAGCATTTGCAAGTCTTTTAGCTTGATTCTCCGTAAGCATCCCTAAGGTACAACATACCTCTACATCTATTTTATTGAGGGTTTCTACCATTTCAACCACTTGATCGAAATCTTTTCCTTCTTTTACATTTCTCCAAGCTGCACCCATACAGATCCTTGATGAACCCGCCGCTTTTGATCGCAAAGCTTGTGCTTTTACTTGCGCAACACTCATTAAGTCATTACCCTCTATATCTGTACTGTATCTCGCTGCTTGAGGACAATACCCACAATCCTCTGGGCAACCTCCTGTTTTGATGGAGATTAATGTAGAGATTTGCACTTCTCTAGGATCATTGTATTGTCTGTGAACTGTTGCCGCTTCATAAAGTAACTCAATCAGCGGTTTGTTATATATTTCCAAGATTTCTTCCTTGGTCCAGTTATGTCTAATTTCACTCATCATTCTGTGATTTTTAAGTGCGAAAAATATACGCAAAAAGTCGAGCTAATCTACATATTTTGTTTCGAAATAAATGGGTTTTATATGCTAAAATTAATCAAATACGCTTCATCCTGTTTTAAAAACTGAAACAAAGAATTTTAAATTAAAAAAAGGAAAAATTCATCTCAATAAATATTAAACCCTAGTAGATCTAATATAAAATAGCGTTTCTATTCATTTTCTAACAAAAAAAGATAATCAACACAAAAAAACAACAATATATTAACACATTTTTTTTTATCAGCTGATTTCTTATTCATAGATTCGCCCTTTATTTTTAAAAAACTCGCAAATGAAAACAACATTACAATTCGCATTGTTCATAGCATTGCTATGTACTTATGAATCTTTTGCCCAAGTGGGTATAGGAACAGTTCAACCCCATACTTCTGCTATCTTAGAAGTAAAAAGTACCACTCAAGGTTTTGTACTTCCTAGACTATCTAATGCACAAAGAGGCACTATCAACAACCCAGCCGAGGGTTTAGTCATTTACAACACTGATGAGTCTTGCTTAAATGTCTTTAATTCCAATTCTTGGGTAAATTTATGTGGAGGCGGAAATTCGAACAACCCTAATCAAACACCAGACGCAAGTGATATCACCAACCTTAACTGTTCTACTATGCAAATAACGGCAAATATCGCAACAGTTAATACTGCATTCACTTCTACTATTTCCATTCCTTATGTAGTAGCTACTAATAATGTTGCCTATGCTGGTGGGCATGAAATTACTCCAGCTGTGGCGGGAACAACAGCTAATAATAATTTTAAATTAACCTTAAGACCAGGGAATACGGGAAGTACAGGTGTAGATACTTTCTTTTATGATCTTACAGGAACAGCCACTACCATAGGGAATGTTTCTTTTATTATCGATTTCAATGGAAACCCTGTAGGAGGTTGTGGAGTTAATATAACTGTTACGAATTAATACCATTTATCATCATTAAAAAACGAGACTCATCTTTTATGGATAGTCTCGTTTTTTTGTTTACACCTTTCGAATTATACCGTTTATGGTGTTAATTTATCCAACGGTTTTAGTTTCTTTTTACGGGATATTGCATACTGGTTCATAATCGAATTACTTTTCTTTTTTAATTTCTTTTTCGGGGTGTTTGCGTTGTGTAACATCCCCCTACCCCCTTCAAAGGGGGATGTTTCATACTGTTTCATAATCGAATTACATTTTCTTTTTTAATTTCTTTTTCGGGGTGTTTGCATTGTGTAACATCCCCCTACCCCCTTCAAAGGGGGATATTGCATACTGTTTCAT